>CAJBVG010000117.1 GCA_903958995.1 uncultured bacterium
ACTTACCAAATTCAAATCGGTAAAAAAGATCAGAGAGTCTAGTGATGAAGAGTTGGCAAGTGTTTTAAACAAGAACCAACTGATTGCCCTAAGAGAGTATTTTAAATAACCCCTCAACTTTGCTTCGTAATACTATACCGTTCGTCGGAGTGAGGACACTCCGACGAACGAGTGAGGCCTTTGGTAAATTCCTATAACAAAAAAAGCCGCGATTACTCGCGGCTTTCTAATATCTCAATTCTAATATCTAGCAATTAGTTTTCCCAAAGGTCATGTTCGAATTCGAACAACCATTGTTTAATTCTATTAGCTTCGATTAAGCCGTCCATACCAGTTGCATAATCTTCGATACGGAAGTCTTTCTCGTTGTTCCATTTAGTAACATAGCTACTGAACATACGTTGAGTAAACAAGTCATCATAACTGAAACGAGCAGCATCATTCTGACGATTGAATACTTCAGCGTTAGCGAATACTTTACGAGCTTCAGGGAAGTATACCCAGAAAATTGGACCTTTACCTACTTCTTCACCTCCAGAGTTTCTGTAGATTAAGATAGGAGCGATACCGATAATACGTGGCTCCCAAATAGAACGTTGTTTATCGAAAATCCAGTCTTCTTTTAGACGGTAAGCTACAACATCATCGCGATTTAATTCACGAACGGTAACAACCTTTTGGAAAGTTCCATCTAATTGTTCAACGTCTGTTGTATCAACACCAGCACCAATTTGAGCAACCTCTTCAGGTGTCATAGGTACTTTAAATTCATCACCGAAATCTTTCGGGCCACTTGGGTTCGAGTTATAAGCGGTTAATTCACCAGCTAAAACTGCGTCCATAATAACATCGATAAGCTTCGCTCTTGGGTAGGTCATGATTAAGTTTTGCTTTTCCTTAAGATCAATAACTCTCCAAACTCGTTTAGCCCACATCGCATCCGCTTCTCTCAAAGGAGCATACGGAGTTACGAAAGCTGTTTTCACGTTTTGTTTCTGATAAACACCATCTAAAGGTGGTTCAGTTTGCGCGAAACTGATGCTTGTTGCGAACAACAATGCGATCAGTGATAGAATTAATTTATTTTTCATGTCTATAAAAACTATAGATTAATATTCTTTATTGTATTGATATTACAACCGAGTTCAATTTTCTATTTGAACCATCGGGACCAGAAGCCACGATATCATCAAATATAACTTTGTCTTTCGGGCCTAAACCATTCATTGCACCTAACATTTCTGGAGTAATCGCAGCACTGGTAGATTGTAAACGGATTAAATCTTGACGAGCTCTAATAATAATTGCAGAGAATGATTTCACATTGAATTTTAAATCGAAGTCAAATCCTTCTAATACTGCAAACACACCACGTTGAGCTTTTAATTGTGAAGCTGATAATATACCACTTGATACACCTGCAACTTTAGCAACTGGATCAGGAATACGTTTTACACGATACTCCATACCACCTAATGTTCTTACTTGTCCTTTAGAAATTTCGCCAGAAACAGTAACCATTGCTTTTGTTCCTGGTTTAGAAACACGAACAATATATTTACCATTTGACCCAACGATACTAGCGCCATCTCCACTAATTGAAGCTCTAACTTTTTCTTTAGGTACACCTGGAGCTGATATAGAAACTGGGTTATCTACACCAACATAAAACACGTTCATCTTATCTGCAGAAACTACTGCTGTAGGTTTTGCTGCTTGGTACTCCGCTTCAAACTTATAAGGTTTAACTGCACCATCTGGAGTTTTAACGTTAATTACACCACCCCATTTAATAAATCCTTCTTGGGTTGGAGTAGTAACAAACTTACCTTTACCATTTTCAACTGGAAGTGTTCTTCCACCTACAACGATATTAGGATTTTGTGTAGAACTAGATGCTGAAATAAACACTTGAGCTTCGTAAGGCTGACCTACTAAAACATAACTAGTAGGTGCAACTACTGTTGCTTCTAACTGGTCAAATTTAAAGTCGGTAGCGTTGATTTTGCTTAACAAGTATTTTGTTACTTCCGCTTCTGCGTTCTTATTATCATTTTGAATTTTAGATAAGATAGTAACAATAGCTGTTACTGGAACACCTTCGAAGTTTTGTTGCTCCCAAGATTTTTTGATACCTTCTTTATCTGGACCTGGTGCTATAGCATTTAAACTGAAGTCGAAATTGCTTCTTTCACCTTTATCAACTAAGTCTAAATATTGATTACGTGTTGCAAGAATTTTTGCTTTTAACTCAGATCCTTTTTTATTAGTGATCATTAATTGAACACCGATTTCCATATCACTTCTTTTTGCGATATCACCAGTTTCTTCATCAATACCACCAGCTTCTGCAGTAATTTCTTTCTTTACCTCGTTTATATAAACATCAAGATCTTGAGAATATTTCTGAGCTAATAATGCTTTATCTTGAAATGGTTTAGTTTTAACCGGGTCATTTTTCATCGATTGCTCGAAAGCATCGTATGTCATTTTATTTGCCGATGCAAAGTTACTTGCAGTTGTTTCTAAACCGTCATTTACTAACTTGAAGGCATTCATGAATTCTTCCGAGACGTTTAATGCCAACATCGCTGTTAACACTAAGTACATCATCCCGATCATCTTCTGCCTTGGGGTTTCTTTACCTGCCATCTTCTTTTATTAATTAATCTTTAGTAGATATAAAACCGTTAATTAGTTTGATTTGATAGTCATTGCTGATAACATGTTACCGTAAACAGCATTTAATGAAGCTAAGTTTTTAGATAATTTACCTACTTCATCTTTAAATGCACGTGCGTCAACTAATGAATCGCTAAAGCTTTGCATAGTTTCAGAAACGTTACCGTAAAATTTATTCAATGTTTTAATGTGGTTATTTGAATCTTGTAATTCTAACTCATACATAGCATTTAATGAAGACAAGTTTTTAGCTAAAGCTTGAACTTGTTCATGGTACATTTTAGAATCAGTTGTAGAAGCAGCAATCTCCGTTAATGAAGATGATGCTTGTGAATAAGCTGAAGTTAAATCGTCAACTGATTTAGTAGCTTGTTTTAATTTATTAGCAAATTCATTTGATGAAGTTGCAGCATCAGTAACATTAGAAATTGTAGATACTTTTTCACCAAAAGTACGCAATCCAGCTCCTAAGCTTTCAATTAATTCTGGACCAATTTTAGCATCTACTAACATTTGATCTAATTGTTGAGATACAGTACCATTATTTGCTGATTTAGCTGAGCTACTTAGAGCATCCATCCCTGCTAATTCAGGATAAACTAAAGACCAATCATATTCTTCGTGTGGTTTTTCAAACGCTGAAAGGAAAAATATTAACGCTTCAGTTGTTAAACCTACAATCAATAATTCGTTTGCAAATTTTAAGTGTAAGATTTTAAATAATGCACCGATGATTACGACTGCTGCGCCAATACCATAAACTTTGGCCATTAGTTTTTTATAGTTGCCCATTTTAATAGATAGTTTGAATGTTGATTAAATAGTTAAATGTATAGTGTAATGTGTTTTTCTTTTTTTGAATACTATTCGTCAGAAATTGAACGACCCATATACGACATCACGCAACGGAAACCGATGTATGATTTTGCAGTATCTTGGAATTCATATGAACGTGTACCATTTTGCATGAAGTAACCAATATCTTTCCATGAACCACCACGAATAACCTTACGTTTTAAAACTTCAGGATCATCAGATTTAGCTTCATAAGAATAGTTAGGGTTCATATCATGTATAAATACTACAGCAGACTCATCATAAGCTGTGCTAGTCCACTCAGCAGCATTTCCTGACATGTTATATAAACCATAATCATTCGGGAAGTAAGATGTTACTTTTACAGTATGCATACCACCATCATCGCCATAATTACCGCGACCTGGTTTAAAGTTAGCTAACAAACATCCTCTGCTATTTCTAGCATAAGGACCACCCCAAGGGTAATCAGCACCGATTCTACCACCACGAGATGCATATTCCCATTCCGCTTCTGTAGGTAAACGATATTGATTCATTACTGCTTCGCCTTCTGCACGTTTGAAATCGTCTAACATACGTGATCTCCAAATAGTAAATGCTCTAGCTTGTTTCCAAGTAACACCTACAACAGGATACTCATCATATGCTGGATGCCAAAAGTATTTCTCAACCATTGGATCATTGATTGCATAAGCGAAATCGGAGATGAAACACAATGTATCTGGATACACTTGAATATCTTCTTTTACGATAAATTGTGTACGTGGCTTATCACGATTTGATTTATTTGCTGCTGCATTTAAATCGAACCACTCTAAGTGATACACCAATTTTTTGTTATCAATTTCTTTACGACCGAAAATTCTGTCTTCTTCTGGATAGTATAACTCAGATAGAGCTTCAATAACCGCTGGGTCATTGTAGTTCAATTTGGTTTTCCAGTTTAAGAATTCTTTTCCATCAGCATCTTGAACAATATGCTCACCACCTAATGTTTTCTTAACAATAGAGTCGCGAACGTATTCTGTAAACTGACGGTATTCGTTATTGCTGATTTCAGTTTCATCCATATAGAATGCACTGATACTCACTTGACGGTTATGTGCCGTTTGTGAATATGCAATATCCTGGTCGGTCTGACCAAGGTGATAAGTACCTGAAGGCACATACACCATTCCAAATGGAATGAAAGGCTTAAAGCTTGGTCGATCATTAGATCCAACCAACTCTCCATTTCCGGAGTTTAAACCACAACTACTTACAAGAGCAGTTAGTCCTGCCAAACAGAACAAGGCAATTTTTTTCATAGCAAGCGATACTAAAATTTTGCTGTTATATAATTAATTAACTAAGCCGTAAACACAAAAATAGTATATTCTACTAAATTATAAAGAACGAATGTGAATAATTTTTAAATCTATTTTTTAAAATTATTCAGAAATTTTATTATAAATAAGGTTTTTAAAAACGAGCCAATTGTGTTTTTAGTATAAAAACACTTCAAAGGCTTATAAAAATCGAGGTGTTTTGATAATTACGTCCGTTTTAATTTTCTTCTTAAAGATCACATCATACCCTAAAATTGCCTCATGTGAACCTGTACTAGCTACATTTAAATTCGATAAAGTGTAGTCGTATGCATAGCTAAACTTGATTTGAGGGGTAATATTCAACCCTACAATCCCGATAATAGCATCATTTAAACGATACGATAAACCTCCCCAAAATTTCTGGTTAATAAACGCCATTGCGTTTAAATCGAACGAAAGAGCTTTTGAATATTTAATTAAAACTGATGGCTTAACATCTAGACTAGGTGAGATGTTCCAATTGTAACCTGCCACTAAGTTTGTGTGGATAACGTTTCTATATTCACCAGCTTTAGTACCATCAAAACCCATGTAAGCACGGTTTAAATGTGTAGCTGATAAACCTACATAGTATAATTCTGTGTTGTAAAATGCACCAAGGTTAACGTCTAATTTAACGGCATTTAATGTTCCTGTTGGAATTACAGGGTCTCCAGGGTCTCCACTCACTAATTTTGTTCCATCCAATGTTCTTTGAATAAAACCTACTGCTAATCCTCCTGATAATGTTCCTGATGCTAATTGATATTTATAAGCGTAAGAAGCCATGAATGTTAAATTCGTGTTCCCTGCACCGATTTTATCGTTTAAGATGTGTAAACCTACACCACTATTGATATTTGGAATAGGCATATGCGCACTAATCGTTTGTGTTTGTGGTCCACCATCAACACCTACGTACTGCGTACGAAATAAACCTAAGGCACTTAACGACTCCTTGCTCCCTGCTAACGCTGGGTTAAATACAAACCCATTAAACATATAATGAGAATATTGGGGATCTTGTTGTGCAAATGTCTTAAAGCCTACTAAAACAAAGAGTATTAGTAGTAATCTAAATCTGTTCTTCATTTATTCAAAATATCGCCCATGAAAATCACGGGATTTCAAAAATAGCATAATTATGGGTAGATGCAAATTTTGAAGACAATTCATTATTAATCTTAAATTATCTTCTAGAACAAATATAGCATTAAAAGTGGCTAATCGTCTATTTATTAGCGGTTTTTACATATTCTTCAATAGCCATCGTCATAGATGGAGCTTGAGGGCTCGGAGCCTGTATATTGATCACTAAACCGGCATCAATTACCGCTTTTGCAGTTGTCGGTCCAAATGTGGCTATTCTTGTGTTATTTTGTTTGAAATCAGGGAAATTCTTGAACAATGACTTGATGCCAGATGGACTAAAAAAGGCTATCATATCGTAGTTTACTTCTGCCAAATCCGATAGGTCGCTACATACCGTACGATACAAAACAGCCTCGGAGATATTAAAACCACTTTTTCTTAAAAATACAGGGATTTCATCTGTGTGTACGTCTGTACAAGGATAAAAGAAATTTTCTTCTTTGTGTTTTTTGATGACTTCTAGCAATTCTGCAGTTGTCTGTTTTCCAATAAACACCTTACGTTTTCTATATTGAACATACTTCTGCATGTATAAAGCAACCGCTTCAGTGATGCAAAAATACTTCATCTCTGAAGATGCTTCAATACGCAATTCTTCACATACTCTGAAGTAATGATCGATTGAATTTCTACTCGTAAAAATTACTGCTGAAAAGTCTAATGGGCTGATTTTTTCTTTACGAAACTCTTTACCAGGTATGCCTTCAACATGTATGAATGGCCTAAAATCAATTTTTAGGTTGAATTTTTTAGCTAAATCAAAGAATGGGGACTTATCCGACTCCGGTTTTGGCTGGGTAACCAAAATGCTCTTAACTTTCAATTTCTTATCCATACTTCTCTCATTAATATCACCTACAAAAACTATGCAATAAACACTTTGTAGATAATTAACAGTGGCATAATTTCAAGAGTGCAAAGATAGAGAAATAAATAAAACTTAGGAAACTGAAAATTATTTAAAATAAAACTGCCTGTCCTCAAATACTTGTATATAGTGTTAAAACAGAACAGGATTAAGATTAAACCTAATAAATAAGGCTGATAGCTACTCGGTATAAATTGATAGAAAATTAACATTGGCATTACAATAATCGCATAAACAAAGTTCGATATCGATAAAATCGATAAATACCCTGAGATTAACTTTTGTATTGAAAAAATGAATCCGGAGATTTTCATCAATAAAAATTTCGTTAGATAAAAGGTGCCTGTAAAGAGACAAATGATCATGTATTCTTCTATCCCTTTGTAAGTGATATTCACTTCGAAAAAGTTAAAGATGAACTTCAGTAATAAGCCATACACTGTTGTAAACAAAATAAAGTAGAGTAAGGTATTCCTTAATTTCAAAAAGTTATCATCTCTAGTAAATTGATTAATGGCCCTATCATTCCAATACGCTTGGAAGATAACCACTAAGGTTTTATCGTAAACATTCCTAATGATGGTGTATAGAAGGATAATCGATAGCAATGTAAAAATCATCCAATGGCCTTCTGTTTTGCGAACTTTAATCAAGTTCCGGTTAACATACTTTCGGGCATCTGGCCTTTGTGTGCTATCCGTGAAATTATATGAACCCATATGGTACCTCGACATAACCAATTTGTAAATGGTATCTGTTTGTACTATTGAGCTCGAATCAATTAACACATAGGCAACACTATCCGTATCTCGTTGATAATGGTAATAGGAGATTTGTGGAATGCTATCTGGAATAACTAGATCCGTTTGCGCAGTTGAAGTACTTACTATGAATACTTGTATTAGGAAACACCATATTACTGCCTTAATCCATTTCATGCTGCAAAAGTTTAAAAATAATTGATGATTCCAAAATGTATTTTTCCAGTTTGGAAATTTAAGCCTGAATTGTTCTGTGCTCCCAAAGCATAATTCAATTGAAGCATTCCCGCAACAGTCTGCACTTGCACCCCTACACCTACCCCATATGGATAGTCCTTTACACTAGTAATCTTGTTGTAAAAATATCCCTGATCAAAAAATGCTCTGAAAAACGAATTGCGATCAATACTGTATCTATACTCTAATGTTGCTGTCCAAAAATATGAAGCATAAATCGACTCTTCATCAAAACCTCGTAAATCGTTTATGCCACCTAATCTCAATAGTTCATTATTAAATAATCGATTACTTTCTATCCATTTTGTTTTAGCACTAAGTAAAAGTATGTTTCGCTTATAGAGGTTGATGAACTTTTTAAAATCTGCTTCTAACTGTAGTTGATTACTTCGCAGTTGTACATTTTTATATAAGGAATCCTGTAGTCCTGCATTCTTATTGATTACTCTTGTGCCAAATAAAACCGTTATCGAAACTCCATATCCTTTCTTCGGATTTAAGCGGTAATCGTATTGCTCTAGAACCAAATTCATCCCATACGAAGTTCTCTTCACATCAATATTATCAGGCAACTGCGTAGCCTTCTCATATTTTTTAGTCGATAATAAATTGCTCTCATCAACTTTATATAATAATCTAATTTGATTGTTCCCTTGGAGTAGATATTGAATCCCAATTCCTCTACCAAAATTAGAAAAACTGGTGTCTTGTCTGCGTAGAATTAAATTTACATCTATACCGAAATCAGTTGAAAATACATACGGGTAATTTAAATATATTTTCAAGTCACGTGTGCTGTTCGCTTGACTTTTAAAATCTAGATTCATTTTTTCACCACGATGAAAAGCATTCATTAAATTCAATTGTGCTTGTCCAACAATGCTAGTTTTCTGAGATGTCCCAGTTGGTTGTAAACCTATCAAACCATCAAATTTATTAGCATTGCGAGTCTCAGGACTAATAACAATGCTTGCTTTGTTATTGACGAAAAATACTTGCGTTGGAAATTTTAATTTTATGAAACCGAGTTCTTCAATCCTCGTTGAAATAGCTTTTATTCTTTTTTCATTATAGTTACTTCCAGGTTTTAATCCTAAGTAAGAACTTAAGTAACTCGAATGAATGGCGGTTGGACCAAGAATTTTCAAACTATCAATCGTTACTTTATCATGTAAGTCTAATATTAATTTCGCATCTATTTGTTGTTGATAAACCACAATAGAATCGAAATAGATTTCGGCAAAAGGATAACCATTTTCTTCTGCTAATCCCAATATCTTTTCTAACAATAATTTTAGTTCTACCGTATCGATGTTATTGCCGGCATTTATATTTTTTTTGAGGTCTGATTTCGGATTTAGCAAGTCGAAGTTAGAATGCATACTCACTTTACCCCATTTCCAGATGGCAGATGAATCCATTTCTGGGAAATGCTGATTTTTGAAGAAGCTACGTGCCTTATCCTGTGCAAGTAAAGGACTTACAGACAGCAACATTAGGCTTAGAATAAAAAAAGCTTTCCTCATCAGGGCTAAATTAATTGAATTTTGCTGAAATTCGTTGCATGGCTGGTATTTATATACATATTCCTTTCTGCAAGCAAGCTTGTCATTATTGCGATTTTCATTTCAGTACTTCCATGAAGTATAAAGACGAAATGATTGACGCTTTAGTACGTGAGCTAGAATTAAGAAAAAACTATTTGAATGAGGAAATCATTCATACCATCTATTTCGGAGGAGGAACACCATCTATTGTTCCAGCAAAAGATATTGATCGCTTATTAAAAAAGATTCATCAACTTTTTGAAGTAGATTCTGCAGTAGAGGTTACATTAGAAGCTAACCCCGACGACCTAAATAAAGAGTATTTACAAGCCATCTATCAAATTGGCATTAATAGATTAAGCATTGGAGTACAATCGTTTTTGGATAGAGACTTAGAATGGATGAACAGGGCACATCATAAAAATGAAGCTATTGATTGCATTCGCAGAGCACAAGACATTGGTATCGAAAATATCAGTATTGATTTAATTTATGGAACTCCTGGTTTAACAGATCAAGAATGGAAACAGAATATCCAAATCGCACTTGAATTAGAAGTTCCTCATATCTCTTCGTACGCCTTAACAGTGGAAACAAAAACTGCTTTAGGCAATTGGGTAGAAAAAGGCAAAGTAAAACCAATGGATGAAGAGCAATCAGCTTCTCAGTTTGAAATTTTAATGGAAGAGCTCGGCGCTAATGGTTTTGATCATTATGAAATTTCTAATTTCGCTAAGCCTGGGTATTACTCTAAACATAATTCTTCTTATTGGGAAGGGAAGAAATATTTAGGTATTGGGCCAGCAGCACATTCGTTTAATAAAACATCTAGGCAATGGAATATCGCAAATAACCCTAAGTACATCGACAGTATTTTTAGAGATGAATTACCAATGCAGGTGGAACAATTAAAATTAAATGATAGATTTAATGAATATTTAATGGTGAGCTTTAGAACTTCAAAAGGAGTTGATGCTCACTATTTAGAAGATGAATTTGGCTCTGCCGTATTAGCTACATTTGAAAATGCTGCAAAAGAATTTATAGCCAATAGTTGGATTGAAAATAAAAATGGATTTTACAAAACAACAACAAGCGGAAAATTAATGGCCGATAAAATTGCGGCTGAATTATTTATCACAGAAGAAATTGAATAATGAAAATTGAAGTTCCATTCAACAATAAAAAGGTTAGCATTGACTTAGCAAAGGGTATCGATATATCAATTGCTATTGACCCAAATTCTGGTGTAAATGCTTTTCATATTCCCACTGCAAAATTCGAACCTATACGAGTAGGCAGTTTTGTAGGCTCTGTAAAAGAAGGGGGCTCGGCGAATTGCGAGAATCTATATATCAATGCTCATGGCAATGGAACACATACGGAATGTATTGGGCATATCAGTGAAGAACGAGTTTGTATACACGACTGCTTTAAACAATTTTTCTTTTTTGCTCAGTTGGTTTCTGTTACACCAAAAGAATTTAATGGAGACTTTATCATCGATATCGAATCAATTAATAATTACCAAAAACAAATGGAGTGCGAGGCAATCATTATTCGAACCCTACCAAATCATACAAATAAACTTACGACTAACTACTCTGGGAATAACCCAACTTATTTAAGTCCGGAGTTATGCGAATACCTAAGAGAAATTGGAATTAAACACCTTTTAATCGATCTGCCTTCTGTAGATCGCGAAGAAGACAAAGGTGCGCTTGCCGCTCACAAAGCCTATTGGGATTTTGAAGGAGCATTCCGCAAAGACATGACAATTACTGAATTGGTTTATGTACCAACTGAAGTTGAAGATGGAACTTACTTTTTGAATCTTCAAATTGCATCGTTGATGACGGATGCTAGTCCGAGTAAACCACTTTTGTTTAATATGTTAATTTGTTAATGGGATAATATGTTAATGGGTAGTACAAAATTGAGAAATATAGATGAATCCGAGGTACTATAGTAGTTTAATTATAATAGCGATGTATACGCTATTGACTTATACTTCGCAGCAACATGTGTTTTTTGGCGATATGGTGCAGTTTGGATCGAGGCATGCACATTATTTCTTTGAAAATAATTTTTCATCACTATGGTTGCCGAATTCATTAGACAGCGGACATCCTCCTGTTTTCGGCATGTACATGGCTTTGTGTTGGAAAATATTTGGGAAATCATTAGTGGTTTCACATTGGTCAATGTTTCCGTTTTTAGTTTTAATTGCAATTGCATTGCCTCGCTTAATAAGTAATTTCATTAGCTCTGCAAATATAATTTTCATCTGTTTATTATTTTTTTTCGAACCAACTTTATTTTCACAATCATCATTAACATCTCCAGACATTATATTAGTGGCGTTCTTTCTTTGGGCACTAGTGTTGTATAAAGAAGAAAAATATTTATGGTTGAGTATAATGCTCGTACCCATGTCGTTTATTTCTCTACGAGGAATGATGGTATTGTTCTCCCTATTTATCGCCATACTTATTCACCAAAAGAAAATAAATAAAAAAGTTATTCTTACATTTGTTCCTGCTGTAGGTATCTGTTTTTATTGGCTATTCAGGCATTACCAATTATTTGGTTGGATAGGTTTTCATAGTGATTCTCCATGGGCGAGTTCTTTTCAAACAGTAGGGTTAAAACAAATTAGCTACAATTTATTCTTAATGATTTGGCGTTGGGTTGATTTTGGAAGAATTGCATTTTGGTGTATTGCTTTGATATTTGCTATTGTTCAAATTAGAAAACACGACAAACTTTCAGAGAAGCAACAATTCCCTATCATTTTATTATTTACACTTGGATTTGTGTTTACAGCCAATACAATTTTTGCAGATGGTTTAATCGGACATCGTTACTATATGCCAATCTATATTATTGGATTAATCATCACACTACAACTGATTGAAAAGTATAGTAAAAAACGTAGAACAGGTATACAAGTAGTAATTTTCATAGCCTTTATGATTGGTGCGAAATATGTATATCCGAGTAAAATAGCCATGGGTTGGGATGCAACGCCTGCACACCGTCCGTACTATTCTTTACGTGCCGATGCTATTCAATATTTAAACGAAAAAAATATATCACTACAAGATGTGGGTGCCGGATTCCCGAATATCGATAGCAGAGAAACATTAGAGCTTAATGGCGATACTTCATCGTTTCAATCGTACGCCAACAAAAATATCAAGTATATTTTATGGTCTAATATTTTTAATTATCCTGATGAACTTCAAGATTCATTAGCTACCAGAAAAGTGCTTTTTGAAAAAGAAAAAAACGGTGTGTTTATGAAAGTAATTCAACTATAGATTGTATACTAAGAACTATGATCGTACACCACTTTCCACTCTTTATTTATTTTTCTTAAACGAAGAGTAAAGTAGCCTTGCGGTTCGTCCTTCTCGCGTTTGAGCAACCACTTGCCTAAAACAAAAGCATTCTTTTTATCAATCACTTCAATTTTTAAAATAGTAAAGTGCAATTCTCCCATCGCTAATTTATCGGGATATGACTTCACATAATTATCATATGTTTTTTGCCAACCATACTGAGGTCCACGCTTTCCAATAAAAACAAGGGAGTCTGAATGCCAATATCCTTGCATGTATCCCAATAGATCTCCTTGATTCCAAGCTGAGCGTTGATTTTCTAAAACAGCAGCAATAGCTTTCTGTTCCTTACTTTGCGAATACGCAATACTGTAAAGATTTAGTGATAGTGCAATTATTACAAGTAATTTCTTCATATTTCGTTCTGCTAATTTTATCATATTTTTAAAACTTTCATAGTACTTATTACGTTTGTTCAATTATGCGCGGATTTCAATTTAGCTCTTTTATACCCGATGACCTTCCAAAAGGTTCATTTGAAGAGCTTTTAAAGCTTTTTATGGAATTGCTCAACTACACAGCTGGCGATGCTAATGAAGCTTTGCAATGGATGAACGAGTTGGATAAAAAATATAAAATCACCAACGAAGAGTATGGTATGGGAGATTTTATTGAAGATCTAAAGAAAAATGGTTATTTAAAAGATGACCAACCCAATGGCGGATTTATCATTACTGCCAAATCAGAACAAACCATTCGCCAGTCTGCATTAGAAGAAATTTTCGGGAAACTCAAAAAGACAGGCAGAGGTCAACATCAAAGTTCTTACTCCGGACAAGGAGATGAGAAGAATGCAGAGCGCAGGCAATTTGAGTTTGGTGATGCATTAGATCGCATCGACATGACTCAGTCTATTCATAACGCACAAGTAAATCATGGCATCGGTGATTTTCACTTAACCGAAAAAGATTTAGAAGTGGAAGAGATGGATTACAAAACTCAATCGTCTACTGTATTGATGATTGACATTTCTCACTCCATGATTTTATATGGTGAAGATCGAATTACTCCTGCGAAGAAAGTTGCGATGGCTTTATCGGAATTAATAAAAGTAAAATACCCGAAAGACACCCTTGATATTATTGTGTTTGGAAATGATGCTTGGCCAATTGAAGTGAAAGACTTGCCCTACTTACAAGTTGGACCATACCATACCAATACGTATGCCGGATTAGAATTAGCAGCGGATATACTAAGAAGAAGAAAAACAACGAACAAACAAATATTTATGATTACCGATGGAAAGCCATCGTGTTTAAAAGAAGGTGCAAAGTATTACAAAAACAGCGTGGGCTTAGATAGAAAGATTGTGAACAAAACATTGAATATGGCAGCACAATGTAAAAAACTTAAAATACCGATTACAACATTCATGATTGCCAAAGACCCATATTTACAACAGTTCGTAAGAGAATTTACATTAACCAATGGTGGCAAAGCATTCTATAGTTCATTAAATGGTTTAGGGGAATATGTGTTTGAAGATTACGTGAGAAACAGAAGAAAAAATATTAAATAAAAATAAATGAAAGACATTACTACGATTAAAACATTTGGAGCATTAAAGAAATCCGGATATCAATCGAAAAGCATAAAAGTTGAAATGCGCGATAACTTATTAGCGCGATTAAAAAACAATGAAACTTCTTTTGAAGGCATTATTGGATTTGATGAAACGGTAATACCAGAAATTCAAACAGCGATTTTATCTAAACATAATATCTTATTGTTAGGCTTAAGAGGACAGGCAAAAACAAGAATTGCGAGAACACTTGGTGAATTGTTAGATGAATACATTCCATACATAGAAGGTTCTGAATTATTTGATGACCCCTTCCATCCTATCTCATGGTATGGTATACAAACGATGGATAGTTTAGGTGATAAAACTCCAATTGCTTGGTTACATAGAGATGATCGCTATACGGAAAAACTAGCTACACCAGATGTTACTGTTGCCGATTTAATTGGTGATGTTGATCCGATAAAAGCTGCTGCACAAAAATTATCATATGCCGATGAACGAGTAATTCACTACGGATTAATCCCACGTTCGCACCGACAAATATTTGTAATTAATGAGTTGCCCGATTTACAAGCAAGAATACAAGTTGCTTTATTCAATATCTTACAAGAAAAAGACATTCAAATTAGAGGTTTTAAATTACGATTACCATTAGACATTCAATTCGTATTTACAGCAAACCCTGAAGATTATACGAACAGAGGAAGTATTGTTACACCATTAAAGGATAGAATTGAAAGTCAGATATTAACACACTATCCAAAAACTATTGAAATCTCGAAAGAGATTACGCAACAAGAAGCTGCCTTAGATGAGCATCAGAAAAACTCGATTCAAGTATTTGAAATTGCAAAAGATCTGATTGAGCAAATAGCATTTGAAGCTCGCCAGAGTGAGTACATCGATAAGAAAAGTGGAGTATCTGCACGACTTACCATTTCTGCCTACGAGAATTTAGTAAGTACAGCTGAACGTCGAATGATATTGAACAAAGAGAAATCAACATCCATACGAATAATTGATTACATCGGAGTGTTGCCATCTATCACCGGGAAAATTGAATTGGTTTACGAAGGTGAATTAGAAGGACCAGCAAAAGTAGCACAACTACTTTTAGGCAAAGCCATCAAAACAATTTTCAATCAATATTTCCCAGATCCTGAAAAATCAAAAAAACTAAAAGAGAAAAACCCTTACCAGGAAATTATCAATTGGTTTGCAGAAGGGAACTTATTAAACATTAGCGATAAGTTAAGTCAATCTGGATATAAAGAGTCGTTACTATTAATACCAGGCTTAGAAAAAATCACCAAAAGTGTATTTAAGAAAGCAGATGAGGACACCATTTTATTTTTAATGGAATTAACATTACACGCTTTGGCAGAATATTCTTTAATTAGCAAAAATTATTTAGATAAAGGATTTGAGTTTAAAGATATGCTAAACACATTATTCGGGAATAACTTCACGGAAGAAGATGATGATGATTTAGGATTCGATAACAGATTCCGTTAGTAGTTTATGGAAAACAGAATTGGTACCTTATTAATTGTCACGTTAATATTATTAGTTGTAGATTTTTACGTATTTCAGGCGATAAAAACATCTTTTCAACATCAATCTGAGAACAAGCGCAAATGGATTATGCGTGGTTATTGGTTTGTAGTAGGCATAACCATTGCTGGTGTTTTCTTAGGTATATTTTTATCTATCGGTAGAGTGTTGAGAACAGTACTTTTTGTATGGTTCTTTATTCATTACTTCTCGAAATTATTTGCTTTGCCGTTTTTGTTAATTGATGATATTCGTAGGGGGTTAATATGGGTTCTGCGGGCCCTTCGGCTCCGCTCAGGGACCGCAGAAGAAACTGTCTCTACTGACTTAGAAATCACTGCGGTTAAAAATGGAATGACTCGTTCGGAGTTCTTAAGTAAAACAGGATTAGTGGTTGCTGGTATTCCATTCATCACGATGAACTATGGAATGTTATCCAATAATGTTTACGATTATCAGATAAAACGCAGAACTATTTATTTGCCAAATCTGCCGAAATCATTTGATGGTATTAAGATTGGACAAATATCTGATGTACATTCGGGTAGTTTTTATAACAAAACAGCTGTACAAGGTGGGGTGGATATGTTGAATGCGGAGAAGTGTGATGTTATTTTCTTCACAGGCGATTTAGTAAATGATCGTACTTCCGAAATGAAAGATTACACTAATATTTTTGATAAAGTAAAAGCACCATTGGGTGTATTTTCTATTTTAGGAAATCATGATTACGGTGATTATGTAAAGTGGGACTCTCCTGCTGCGAAGCAAAAGAACCTTGAAGATTTATATGTAGTACATAAAAACTTAGGATGGGATTTATTGAGAAATGAAAATCGTTCATTAAAAATAGGAAATGAAGAGATTGCAATTATTGGTGTAGAGAATTGGGGATCATCAT
>CAJBVG010000118.1 GCA_903958995.1 uncultured bacterium
ACTAAACCACAAGACTTTGAGCGTTCAGAACAAATTGTTATTACAGGTAAAATGGCAGGAGAAGAATTTCATGCTTCTAAAATTTTAATGAAATGTCCTTCAAAATATACGAACGACAAAGTTGAAACCAAAGAGTACAAAGCGTCTTAATACGCATTAAGCGTTACACCACTAACTAAATTCATGGAAATACAATTTATTGGAGAAAACTTATGGCCCGGCAATTTGGGCCAATTTTTTATCATAGTTTCATTTGCTACCGCATTATTTTCAAGCTTAGCTTACTTTCTTGCTCAACAAAAAAACGATGATTCGTGGAAACATTTAGCAAGAAAATCATTCTACATTCATACTGTTGCTATAGTTGGCATTATTTGTAGCCTTGCTTACATCATCGGAAATCACTTATTCGAATACCATTACGCTTGGGCGCACTCATCTCGTACGCTTCCTTCAGAATATATCATTTCATGTTTCTGGGAAGGTCAAGAGGGTAGCTTCTTGCTTTGGGCATTTTGGCAAATGGTTCTTTCTTGGTTTATCCTTCGTAAAGGTGGCGTTTGGGAATCTTCAGTTTTAAGTATTGTCTTACTATCACAAGTATTCATTACTTCGATGTTGTTGGGGGTACATATCTTCGGACAAGGAATCGGAAGTTCACCATTTATACTATTACGTGAAGCCTTACAAGCTCCTATCTTTCAACGTGCAGATTACTTATCGTTAATAAAAGATGGTAATGGTTTAAATCCATTGCTTCAAAATTATTGGATGGTTATTCACCCTCCAACTTTATTCCTCGGTTTTGCATCTATGGTTGTTCCATTTGCATTTGCTATTGCAGGTGTTTGGAGAAAAAAATACGACGAATGGATGAAGCCTGCTTTACCATGGGCGCTTTTCGCCGTAATGATTTTAGGAACTGGAATTATTATGGGTTCATTCTGGGCTTACGAAGCACTTAACTTTGGTGGTTTCTGGGCATGGGATCCTGTAGAGAATGCTTCTCTTATTCCTTGGTTAACCCTAATCGCTGCAGTACACGTGATGCTAGCTTATAAGCATACTGGGCATTCTTATTTCACTTCTTTATTTTTAGTTTTTATCAGTTATATCCTTGTTCTTTATGCATCGTTTTTAACACGTAGCGGAATTTTAGGAAATGCTTCTGTGCACGCATTTACCGATTTAGGGATGTCGGGTCAATTAGTGATTTATATCTTAGTTTTCCTAACCCTCGGATCTTGGTTGTTAATTAAAAATTGGAAATCGTTTCCAATCACTAAGAAAGACGAAGCAACTTATTCTCGCGAATTTTGGTTGTTCATCGGAGCTATTATGCTTACGATTTCTTGTTTCCAAGTGATATTAACTACGTCAATTCCTGTAATCAATAAGTTGTTCGGAACTAATGTTGCTCCACCAACGAATGTAATTGATCACTATAACAAATGGCAAGTTCCTATTGCAGTGTTGATTTTATTGATCTCTGGTTTTGCACAATATTTAAAGTATAAGAAAACAGATGGTACTAAGTTTTTAAGAAATGTATTTGTTGCTTTTGCTTTAGCTTTTATTTTAACTGGATTGATTTCGTACTTCGGAGAGTTTTATAGAAACATTCCGTACATGCTTTTGATCTTTGCTTCAATATTTACCATACTAGCCAATGTTAGAATTCTTGCGGATGCCTTTAAAGGGAAAATTAAATTAGCAGGTTCTGCAGTTGCTCATATAGGATTTGGTTTCATCTTATTAGGTGCTTTAATCGCAGCTTCTAAAAGTGAAGTGATCTCAATAAACAATACTGGCTTCTCTTACGGAAAAGAATTTAACGAGAAAAACACGAAAGAAAATATTTTGCTTTGGATAAATGAACCTACGAAAATGAACAATTACATTGTTACTTATCTAGGAGATTCAACAGTTGAACCCAATACCTATTACAAAGTAAACTATAAAGAATTAGATAACGACGGTAAGGTTACAAACGATTTTGATCTTTATCCAAATGCTCAAATTAATCCGAAGATGGGATTAATAGCCTCTCCAGATACTAAACATTACTTATTGCATGATGTGTATACACACGTGAGTTCTGTTCCTGATAAATCGGAAGATAAACATGAGGATGGCGAAGAACATACGGATAACGAAAAATATGATGAACCTAAAATTTTAACTTTTAGTATTGGCGATACTGTACATATCGATGGTTTTGATATTCATTTGAAAACACTAAAGAATAATGTTCCTGTGAAAGATTTAGCTTTAGGCCCAAATGATATTTCAGTGGCTGCAGTACTTGAAGTTGATTCCAATTCCAAAAAATACATTGCTGAACCTTTATACATTATCAAAAATAATGTGCCCTTCGATTTGCCGAAAAAAATCGAAGAACTTGGCATGAAATTCAGCTTTACTAAAATTGATCCTCAAGCACGTAAAGTTGAAATTACATTCTTAAAGAAAAAAGCTCCTATACGTGATTATGTAATTATGAAAGCTATAGTTTTTCCTTACATCAATCTATTATGGGGTGGTACCATTGTAATGGTGATCGGCTTTATTTTAGCCATTGTTCGTCGCATTAAAGAATTGAAAGTAACAAAGGAATAATAATATGAGGGTATCATTAATCGGTTCCGGAAATGTAGCTACACATCTAGCATTAGCCTGTGTAGAAAATAATATTGAACTGATTAATGTGTACTCAAAGTCTTTTGATCATGCTAAACATTTAGCGGATACTTGCCACGCAATTCCAGTGAGTTCTATTTCCGAACTTTCTCCCAATGTAGATTTTATCATTGTTTCCATAAACGATGATGCATTAGCAGAAATCTCAGAACAATTAGCCGGATTAAACATTCCCATTGTGCATACTGCAGGATCAACGGCAATGAGTGTGTTTTCTTCTTCTGCAAGTTATGGAGTCTTATATCCACTACAAACGTTTTCTAAATCGAAAAAAGTAGAGAGTAAGGAAGTCCCATTTTTAATCGAAGCAAATACAGATTCTCTACTCGATAAGCTTAAACTCTTTTGTGATCTATTAGGATCAAACTATACCCTTGCAAGTTCAGAACAGCGCCTGTATATGCATATTGCAGCAGTGTTCGCCTGCAATTTCAGTAATCATATGTATAGCATAGCAGAACAATTATTGACTAAGCATCAATTGCCGTTCGAATTGCTAAAGCCTCTAATCTTAGAAACTGCGCATAAAATGGAAAAATTAAGTCCCATAGCAGCTCAGACAGGCCCCGCTAAACGTCACGATGTTTTAACAATACAAAAACATTTAGAAGCTTTAACCCAAAATCCTGAACTTTTCGACTTATATAAGTCTATTTCAGAGGGGATTGAGAAAAATCAAAATTCTTAAAACAATTTCACTCCAAATGTTCTTATTTAGAAAGTTTCTAAAAAGAACAAAAATTGTTAGTTTTGCACCCATATGGAAATTTATAAACTGAAAATAAATTTTGAAGAGGCGGATCATGCGTCCATTGAATTACCTATCGCTCAAGGCGAATCGGTACTAGATGTGTGTATGGAACACGGAATAGACCTGCAACACAACTGCGGTGGTGTATGTGGTTGTAGTACTTGTCATATCTATGTTGAAAATGGAATGGACACTATTCAAGAGATATCAGATAAAGAAGAGGATTTCATAGACCGTGCTGTGAATCCAAGAATAAACTCTCGTTTAGGTTGCCAATGTATTGCTCAAACAGGTAATCTAGAGGTTTTTATCCCGAATCAGAGTGGGTTTATGGGACACTAATTAATATGTTAATATGTTAATGGGGTAATATGTTAATGAGTAAATTGATTACATAATACATAGTACAAAGTACTTAATACAACACTTACAATGAACGACAAATTTGCACTAACCTTTGGTTGGAAAGATACAGAAGACATTGCCATTGCATTATATGAAAAATATGGTGATGATTTTGGTGAGTCAAAGATTTATAGAATTCGTTTTACCGATTTATTGGAGTGGGTATTAACTCTTCCAAATTTCGTTGGTAAAAAAGAAGATTGCAACGAGTCTCACTTAGAGATGATTCAATCTGCTTGGGTTTACGAATGGAGAGATAATCAGAAATAGGATTTTATCCTTATCTTCGTTAAGCAAAAACAATAACCCATGTCATACCTTACACGACTTATCGATATCGACACTATAATCCTTGATTTAGATGGTGTTTTAACAGATGGTAGTGTATTAGTCACCGAATCTGGTGAGCAATTACGCAGAATGTTTATTCGTGATGGCTATGCCATACAACTTGCAGCAAAAGTAGGGTATACTATTATGGTAA
>CAJBVG010000119.1 GCA_903958995.1 uncultured bacterium
AGTTTCTAACATCTAATATCTCAATTCTAATACCTACCTCGGTATTTCTCGCTTGAAGAAAGCAAATCCATTCTCCTCGTATAACAGTTTAATATCTGCATACTTATCGAATTCGAATTTCTTCGTGTTCTTCACAATAATATATACAGGCTTATCTATCTTTCCTGTTTTTAACCATTCATGATCATATGATAATGGGTTCGTTGGTTGTTTCTTTTTAGTATAGAATAAATGGGCGTACGACTTGAAATACATAGGTTGTACATAAGCATCTTCATTTGCTTTCGATTCGTAAAAACGAATAGCTGCAGCTTGTGAAATCAATTCGATTTTAGGTACTATCAATAAACTTGTAAAAAATACCATGAACATCATCGAAACAAAAAGTGCGATGATTGCCTTACGGTAATGGTGCTGTTGGTTCATGATAAAGTAAACCATTAGACCTGCAAATAATATCACTCCACCTGAGGCATCCCATATCGTCCAATTCACATTGGCTTCTAAATTCCCTACGGCAAATGCATCTTTCACATACAGTATCCAAGCATTTTTGTGCTTCATTAAAAATGGAAAAAACATCAATACAAAAGCAAATAGCAATCCTATAAAATAAACTGCATAATGAATTGCTTTGTTCCATCTGGTTTTGCCATGCACCATATAATATAAGGCATACGCAGCTAAAAAAGTTAATGGGAAATAACAAAGTGATGAGTAATGAACAATTTTAGTCTCTACAATACTGAATAATATCAACACCACCCAAAAAAGTATTTGCATCCAATGCAGTAATACTCGTTGATGTTCTGTTGCCACCGATCGCATGAAAAAAGATTTGATCATTAATATAGAAGCCGGGAAACAGCCAAATAATAATACTATCCAATGATAGAAAAACGGCCCTCCGTGACCTGCATCTTGAGTAGTAAATAACCGAATCTGATAAACAATAAACTCTCTTAAAAACCAAATTCCATCTGTCATTAGTTGAACGCCAAACCACATGAAACAAGTAATTCCAGTTGCTATAACAATTGCCAATAATTCCGAGAATTTGATAGGCACATCAAATCGATGTATGATGATGTAAACAAATAAGCAAAGTAATGCAATGAGTATTGCCACTGGCCCTTTCACCATAACCGCTAAACCTAAAAACAATCCGGCAAGAACGGCTTTCCAAATACTTTTTTCTCTTCCTCGTTCTACTATAAAACTAAACTGATAAATAGCTAAGAAAATAAATAAGTTGAACCAAGGATCCATAATCCCCGATTTAAAATACAATAAGGTAAGCGTTGTTCCCGCATAGCACATTGTCCAGAACCATGCGAATTGTGTGTTTAAATATTTCTTCCCAATTCTGAAAATAGTAAGCAATGTTACTACTCCAGCCATGGCATTGGGGAAGCGTGCAGCAAATTCATTCACCCCAAATATTTTCATACTGAACACTTGCATCCAAATAAATAATGGTGGTTTCTCCCAGAAATCTTTATAATCGATTTGTACGTTAAAATAATTATGCGTCGCCAACATTTCTCTTGCAGCTTCAGCAAAGTTTATTTCATCCCAATCGAATAAGTGTGCTTGACCAAGAAATGGAATAAAATAAATTAAGGACAGAATTAAAATGAGAATCTCATTTGAATACTTTTGACTAACAACTCTCATACGTTATTTCTTTTTGATTAAAGAGCCATCGAGCTTAGGTGCATTGTACCACGTCGATTTTTCGAAAAGATACGTAATCATAAATGCACTTAAGACCCCAATGATAGACCCTGCCATCGTGTCTTCTAAAAAATGTTGCGATAAGTAAATTCGAGAGAATGAAACTATACAAGCAATGAGCAAGTATAGCATACTAAAATATTTATTCTTTGTAATGATGGATAGAAAAGCCATGAATGCAAAAACACTCGTAGTATGCCCCGATGGGAAACTCATCATTTGATTTAATGTTACCCCATCAACAAAATGTAGAGTAGCTTTCCCTTCAAAGTATTTACTCGGACGAGGAACATCACTAAACACTACTCGTTTTAAAAATTGAACCAGCTGAGAACTGATGATGTAAATCGCAAAAGACAATAGTGACTGACGATAACTAAAACCTAGAAGTATTAGCGTAAAAAGAATTACAAATACCCCATCGCCGATATGAGTAATGTATTGAAAAAATAAATCACCAAAACTGCAATGTTGAGCATTGATCGATAAGAAGATCTCTTCTTTACTGAAAATCAATTTTAGCAGGAATGCACTAATGAGTATCAATAAATACCCGATAATAAATAATCTGTTTTCCTGGAACAATTTTCTCATATCGGTACAAATCTAACTTAAATCTCAATAATCTTTTAAAAAGATAGCCTTCAAAATACTTTTTTTTTATACATTCATAGAATTAATAGTCCGTATATCCATGTTAAATAAGCTATTTAGGAAGAAGACCATCCAAAACATCATGAACGATTTGGATGCGCGCGAGTCACACCACGGTGGGTTAAACAAAACATTACGTGTTCGCGATCTTACTGCGTTTGGTATTGCAGCCATTATTGGTGCAGGTATATTCAGTACCATTGGTAAAGCGAGTGCCGACGGTGGACCAGCAGTGATCTATTTGTTTTTATTTACAGCCATTGCATGTGGTTTTGCTGCTTTTGCATATGCAGAATTCGCATCTATGGTTCCTGTTTCTGGTTCTGCGTATACCTACTCTTATGTAGCTTTCGGAGAATTAGTGGCTTGGATTATCGGGTGGTCATTAATTATGGAGTACGGCATCGGGAATATTACAGTAGCCATTTCATGGTCAGATTATTTTACGGGTTTCCTTGGCAGTATGGGCTTACATCTACCCGAATGGATGACCATGGATTACCTCAGTGCTTCACGAGGATTCCAAGATGCTACGAAGCTTATTGGTAGTGGAAGATTATTTG
>CAJBVG010000120.1 GCA_903958995.1 uncultured bacterium
AGCTTCGAGCAAAGAGGCAATAAAAATATACAGGTTTACTCGTACGACTTCTCTAAGGCTTACCACGAGCAATTAGACGGAATGGTAGAGCGACGCATGCGCGTTGCTATTAAAGCCGTTGGAAGCTACTGGTACACTGCCTGGGTGAACGCTGGGCAACCAAACATGAAGAAATTAATCAACAAATCGCAAAGCGATACTGAAAAAGAAAAAGCAGAGAAAGATGAAGCGGCTTTTCAGAATGGGAAAGCGTTGGGGAGGGTAGAATAGTCGAAGGGTCGAAACGTCGAAATGTCGAATAGTCGAATAGTCGAAGGGTCGAATAGTCGAAGGGTCGAATAGTCGAAGGGTCGAATAGTCGAAGGGTCGAATAGTCGAATAGTCGAAGGGTCATAAAAAAAAAGGGTTGTAAGTGTAAACTTCAACCCTTTTTAAATTATAATATTTTTCGAAGTTTCGACAATTCGACAATTCGATAATTCGACTTTTCGATTAAGCGTAGCTATTCAACATCACCGGCATAACAAGCATCAATACATCTTCGCTGTTATCTGCTGTTACTGGTAATAAGATACCTGCACGGTTTGGAGTCGACATTTCTAAAATGACTTCTTCAGTATTTAAGTTACTTAGCATTTCGATAATGAATTTCGCATTGAATCCGATTTCGATGTCTTCACCTTCGTATTGGCAACCTAAACGTTCGTGAGCTTCGTTAGAGAAGTCCATATCTTCTGCTGAAATTTGCAATTCAGAACCAGATATTTTCAAACGAACTTGGTGAGTTGTTTTGTTTGAGAAGATTGAAACACGACGTAAACAAGATAATAATTGGTTACGATCGATAGTTAATTTATTAGGATTATTCACAGGAATTACTGCTTCATAATCTGGATATTTTTCGTCGATTAAGCGACAAATTAAGTTCACATTATTGAATGAAAACGAAGCATTGGTGTTGTTATACTCCACGTTAACGCTAATGTCTTCAACAGGCAACGATGATTTTAAAAGGTTCAATGCTTTTTTAGGTAAGATGAACGAACTCGTAACATCTGCCTTAGCATCTCTTCTTCTGTAACGTACCAATTTATGAGCATCTGTAGCCACAAACGTTAAATTCTCGGTCGACATTTGACAGTAAACACCTGTCATTGCCGGACGAAGTTCGTCTGTACTCACTGCGAAAATTGTTTTAGAAATCGCTTCCGATAAAACCGAAGCAGAAATCATTAACGAAGCTGCTTGTTCGATTTTAGGAATTTTAGGGAAATCTTCACCATTCTCACCTACTAACTTGTATTTACCTTCTCCAGCAGTCATCTCAATTGAGAAATTATCTGAACTAATAGTAAAAGTGATCGGTTGTTCTGGTAAAGTTTTTAATGTGTCTAATAAAATTTTAGAAGGCACAGCAATTTTTCCATTTTCTTTCGCTTCAACAGCTAACGAGGTAGTCATCGTTGTTTGTAAATCGGTTGCAGAAACTGTTAGGTTTCCATCGTTGATTTCGAAAAGGAAATTTTCAATAATTGGTAATACTGTATTAGTGCTCAAAGCACCGCTAATTACTTGTAATTGCTTCAGTAATGCCGAAGAAGATACAATAAACTTCATTTCTTAATTCGTTCTAGTTTGATAACAAATATATAATATTAATTGGGCTTATTGAATAGGCTTCGAAAAGAATTCTTTATAGTTGACGATCAAGTTATTAAACACTCGATACTGCCCATTATAAATGAATTGATTATCAACCCTTACAAAGCATCTATCTTGGTCGAAATCATAGTTTTCTGATTTCGGTAAGAATATTTCACCATTAAAATATCTCTTAAATAGCTCTACTTTATGCTTATCCCCTTCTTTCTCTAAAACGGTTATAGTCGCCAAAAGGTTTTCTGGGATAAGTAATTCTGCTACGGAAACCTTCTTTTGGTCTAGTATGTTTTCATACTGAATATCAGAATAAGCCAACAAATATTTTCTTAAAAACTCCCCATTGATGCCTGTTTTTACAGTATCACCAAGCATGTTATATAAACTAACATAGTCTTTCCCTTCTACTTTTAAGGTAAAAGAAGCACCTGGACTTTGAGGGTAGTCAATTTGAATTAGACTAATATTTTGAGGAGCAATTCTAAAAATACCACGATCTCTCCAAACATTAACATTCGTATTAAAACGTACTGTTAAATATCCTTCAAAACCTGGTATATGTGTAATAAATGGATCATCGGCTCCATCCAACATCATAAATGTACCAGTACCATCCATAGTTGGCCCACCAACAAAATATTTTTTCTCTAATGACCCATCGGTATACACTTCAACTTGTATAGCACCAGTAGAAAGTTGTTTCATTAGATTTTCTCTCATTGGCTTATTCACTGGCGATTTTACTTCAACTCGTTTAATGGTTTCAAGTAATACTCCCAATACATCTCTACGAACTGGAATACTATCGCTAACAAACCATTTCTTATTCTTTTTAGTGAGCACTAGAACCTTTCCTGTTTTATCAGAAATAACAACCTTGTCAATGGATGCCGTATCTTCTACTGCAAAAGATTTTTTGTTATTACTAATACTTCCATTACCACCTTTTTTATAATACAAGTACCCCGCTACAACCAATAAAACCAGGAGTAATATGATATATAATCTATTTTTCTTCATAAATACAATACAATAAATTCTAAATTTTAAATTCTAAATTCTAAATTCCCTGTCTGACGCCAGGCAGGCTAATTCCTAATTGATTAAGCGTATTTGCGTTTACGTTGATAATACAACACAATTCCAATGAGTACAATGATAATATTCGGTACGACAATATTAAACACTTGCCATCTAAATTTTTCTTTTTTAATTCGCTCTGTATCTAAGAGTCTTAGTTTTACTTCTTTTGATCTTGCTGAAATTAAATTATAATCATCGGCTAGCCAATCTATCGCATTCTGAACAAATATACTATTCGAGAAGTTTCTTTTCGTAAATCGATCAAAGCCTAATGGATAAATAGCGCTATCGCGTTTAGAGAAATAATTTTTAATGATGTCGCCATCAGAAACTACAATCATTCTAGTCGGTTTGCTTTCCTCTAAAAATTTAACTTTAGGGTCGTTCGATATTAATCTATTTTTAAATACTGATGTAAATTTACCTTCCAATGCAACTGCAGTAATTAAGTTTTTCTTAATAAATTGTTGAGGGTTGGGTTCAATAGATAACATTTGTAAAGCTATGCGAACAGGTGCATTTAATATTTTAGAATATTTTGAAGATTGCAATAAAGCTGTTTTAGTAATTCCTTTAACATCGATAGTATCTATACTACTTGCGAATTCAGATCGGACACCATCCAAGCTTTTCGCTACAGGATGTGTAGTGTTCGAGATAAAGATTGGAAAGAACAACCAAGGGAATAGTTCCTGTTGTGGCGAAGAGCCTACATTACCAGTAATTACAGGGATTGGCGCACATTGTACATCTTGAATTAAATCATTATTAATACGAGCACCATAACTAAATAGTTGATCATCGAGGTTTAAATTATAGGTGCTTGTAGTCATCATCTGACTTTCTCCTAAACTATCCATATCGGCATTTAGGTTATCAATCATCCACAAAATTCTTCCACCATTCATTACATATTGATCGAGATTAAATTTCTCTCCTTCTTTGAATACGCTTGTAGGTTTTGCTATAACGAGTGCTTTAAATTTGAATAAATCTTCGGGAGCTGTTGCACCAAGATTCACAAAAGAAACATCGTAATAATTTCGCAATGTTTTTATAATATCGCCAGTTCTAAACGTATCTAACTCTCCTTGCCCGAATATAAAGGCAATACTAGGACGTTTTACTTGGGTAACTTTTTTAATGTTGTTTACTAATTGAAACTCTAAGTTCATTACCGAATTATTCAGAACCTCATCGGCAGAATTTGCAACAGTAGAACTTTGTAATAATTGGAAGGCTTGTTCTCTACCTCTATAAGTAACAATAGCTCCAGGTATAACAATTTGTTGGCGTTGCCCGTTTTCATCACGAACTTGAACATTAATAGGTGTTAATCCTTTTTTGTTTAATTGTTGAATGATTTCCTCACGAACCTTTGGATCAGTTTCTGCGGTAGGGTTTATAAATTCATATTCTAAATTCGAACCTGCATAAGCTTTTAAGTCGTCTAATGTTTCTTTGGTAGCATTATGTAAACGTTTAAATCCAGCTGGAAATTCTCCTTCTAAATACACTTTTACATACACTACATCATTTAAGTTCTGCATGTACGCTTTACTTGCATCTGACAATGTGAATCTTTTTTCTTTTGTAAAATCGATTCTGAAAAATGCTAAGGTAGAAATGAAGTTTACTAATATAATGATGAGTAACATTACAATTAATGATACCCAAGCTTGTTTCTTTATTGATGTTGATTTATTCTTTCCCATACTACCACTTTCTACTTTCTAAAACCATACGTGTTAGCAACACAAAAAAACTAATAAAACCTATGAAATAAATGGCATCTCGAGAATCCAATACTCCCCTACTCATGGATTGGTAGTGCTCGTTAATACCAACAGATGCTATGATATTATCGACCTTACCAAATAAATCTAATTTACTAAACGAATCAAATCCGGCATAGCAAATAAAGCTAATAAACACTGCTACAATAAATGCAATAATTTGGTTATCGCTCAATGATGATGCGAAAATGCCAATAGATACAAGGCTTGCCGCTAAAAAAATCAATCCGATATACGAACCAATCACTGCACCAGTATCAACATTACCTTTTACTGCGCCTAATTGATATACAGTAACGTAATACATTAAGGTTGGCAGAATTGCCAATACTACAATAGTTAATCCAGCGAAGTATTTCCCTAAAATAATTTGCAATTCGGTTATTGGGCGAGTGACTAACAATTCTATTGTTCCCGATTTATTTTCTTCGGAGAACGAACGCATCGTAATGGCTGGTATGAGAAATAAAAAGATCCAAGGTGCAATACCAAAGAAACTATCCATACTGGCAAAGCCATACTCTAAAATGCTAGTGTCTGGAAATACCCAAACAAATAATCCTGTAACTAATAGAAATACAACAATAGAGATGTATGCTATTAAAGAGCTAAAGAATCCTGCTATTTCTTTCTTAAAAATGGTGAGCATCTTTAGTTATATTTTTTTAGTTAATCGACGGAATACGTCTTCTAATTTTTCTTCTTCTTTTTGGATGCTGAGCATCACTAAACTATTTTTCACTGCAAACTCGAAGATTGCTGTACGTACAGCTTCTTCATTGCTTGTGCTTAGTAACCAAATGGCATCGCTCACTTTATTCGCTTTTTTAACACCTGGTATAGTTTCGATTTTATTTTGTGCAATGAATTTATCAAACTCTACTCTGAATACATATTCACCTGCCACATGATTTTGTAGATTCTTGGTATCGTCGTTTGCAACAATTTTTCCTTTATTGATAATGACAACTTGGTCGCAAATAGCTTCTACTTCTTGCATAATGTGCGTAGATAGAATTACCGTTTTTTGTTGACCAATTTGTTTAATGAGTTTTCTTATTTCCGACAATTGATTCGGATCGAGACCTGAGGTTGGCTCATCTAGA
>CAJBVG010000121.1 GCA_903958995.1 uncultured bacterium
ATTTTAGGTAGAACACCGAATTTCACTGAGCTAAGTATTTTCTCTGTGATGTGGAGTGAACATTGCTCTTACAAAAACTCAATCGTTTGGTTAAAAACATTACCAAAAGATGGGCCTCGTATGTTAGCGAAAGCTGGTGAAGAAAATGCCGGTTTAGTAGACATTGGTGATGGTATCGCTTGTGCATTTAAAATTGAATCGCATAATCACCCTTCTGCATTAGAGCCTTATCAAGGTGCTGCAACTGGTGTTGGTGGTATCAATCGTGATATTTTCACGATGGGTGCTCGTCCGATTGCTCAATTAAACTCCCTACGTTTTGGTGATATTAACCAAGAACGTACTAAATGGTTAATCAAAGGGGTAGTTAAAGGTATTGGAGATTATGGTAATGCATTTGGTATTCCTACCGTTGGTGGCGAAGTGTTTTTCGATGAGTGTTACAATATCAATCCTTTGGTAAATGCCATGTCGGCTGGTATTATTAATGTTGGCGAAATGATTTCAGCAACCTCTTATGGTGTTGGAAACCCAGTATACATTGTGGGTTCAGCAACAGGTAAAGATGGAATTCATGGTGCAGCATTTGCATCTAAAGATATTACTGAAGATTCGGTAAATGATTTACCTGCAGTTCAAGTAGGAGATCCTTTCCAAGAGAAATTATTATTAGAAGCTACTTTAGAAGTAATAAAAACTGGTGCCGTAATTGGTATGCAGGATATGGGTGCAGCAGGTATTATCTGCTCTAACTCAGAAATGTCGGCTAAAGGGGAGCATGGTATGGTTATCTACTTAGATAAAGTACCAACTCGTCAAGCACACATGAAACCTTACGAAATCCTTTTATCAGAATCTCAAGAGCGTATGCTTATTGTGGTTGAAAAAGGTAAAGAAAAAGAAGTAGAGGCGGTATTCGAGAAGTGGGACTTAAATTGCGCAATTATTGGAGAAGTAACCGATACAAAACGTTTGCATTACTACATGGATGGCGTATTAGTTGCCGATGTGCCTGCAGATGATCTAGTATTAGGTGGTGGTGCCCCAGTTTACCATAGAGAATACAAGGAGCCGGCTTACTTTTCAGAAAATAAGAAATTTACAATTGATTCTATTGCAGAGCCTGCCGATTTAAAAGCAGTTGCTCTATTCTTAGTTAATCATCCAAATATTGCTTCAAAGCGTTGGGTAATCAACCAATATGATTCGATGGTAGGCACGGCAAACATGTCGACTAATGCTCCGTCTGACTCTGCAGTTGTTAATATTAAAGGAACAGATAAGGCAATTAACTTAACAGTTGATTGTAATGCAAGATATGTATATGCCGATCCTGAAGTGGGTTGTGCTATCGCTGTTGCAGAAGCTGCTCGTAACATTACATGCACAGGTGGTGAGCCTGTTGCCATTACAAATTGCTTAAACTTTGGTAACCCTTACAACCCTGAAGTGTACTGGCAATTTGTTAGTGCCATTAAAGGTATGAGTGCTGCATGTACAAAATTCGAAACCCCAGTAACAGGTGGTAACGTTAGTTTTTACAACCAATCATCGGATGAGGGCCCTGTTTTCCCTACACCAACAATTGGTATGTTAGGGGTAATGGACTCAAAAGAATTCCGTACAACCTTAGATTTTAAAAATGTTGGCGATTCTATCTTCTTAATTGGTGAATCGAAAAATGATATTTGCTCATCAGAATATTTAACATCATTCCATGGTGTTAAGTCGTCTCCAGCTCCATTCTTTGATTTAGACAAAGAATACGATACTCACCAAGTCATAAAAGGCTTAATTCATAATAAACTCATCCAGTCGGCACATGATGTGTCTGATGGTGGTTTGTTCATCACTTTATTAGAGTCGGCAATGCCAAATCATTTTGGGTTTGCCATTGAATCGGATGACTCGGTTCGTAAAGATGCCTTCTTATTTGGAGAAGCTCAAGGTCGAATAGTCGTTTCAGTAGCGAAAGAACAACATGAATCTTTTATTGAGTACATGTCACTTAACGAAATAGAATACAACAACTTAGGTGAGGTTACCTCATCCGAAATTAAGGTTGATGATGAGTCTTTTGAGAACGTCGATACCTATACTTATCGTTATGAGCATGCATTAGAAGAGATTATTGAAATGCAATAATTTTGGGAAACAAAGCATTTCATTTCAAGCAATTTAAAGTAGAACAAGATCGGTGTGCGATGAAAATCGGCACCGATGCTGTTTTAATGGGAGCCTTACTTCCCCTAGATTCCAAACGTATGGAGGCTCTAGAAATAGGATCGGGAACTGGTGTTATTTCCTTAATGCTTTGCCAACGAAATCCTAAACTCAATATTATGAGCCTAGAAATAGATGCAGAAGCTCAAGAACAATGCGTACATAATTTCGAGAAATCTCCTTGGAAAGAGCAATTACAGAGTATTCATGCTGATTTTTTAAGCTTTGAAACCGAACAGAAATTCGATTTAATCTTTAGTAATCCACCATTTTTCAGCAAATCCTTACTTTCTGATTCAGAAAAGCGAAACATTGCACGTCATATCGATGCTGATGTTTTTGAGCAATGGGTATTAAAAGCGTATGAATTACTTAACGAGAATGGGATATTAGCATTTGTAATCCCTTCAGAAAGTGTTGACTTAATATCAAATACATTAGAGGGCAAGATGATTCTAGAGTCGAATACCTTTATCCGTTCATTCCCAGAAACCGAAGTAATCCGAAATATTGTGGCCTTTAGGAAGAGCGATAAATTGGGAAGCTTTGGGATTAAGTCATTAAGTATTTACTCAAGTAAGGATGTATATTCGCCTGAATATGAACACGCACTGAAACATTACCTAACCATTTTTTAATGATAAAGATAGGCTTACTCTCCGATACACATTCACATTTCCCCGACGAAGTTTACAAGTACTTTGCTGAGGTTGATGAGATATGGCATGCTGGAGATGTGGGTAATATGGAGGTCATAGAAAAGTTGAAAGCCTTTAAACCGCTTCGTGCAGTGTATGGGAATATCGATGGGCAAGAGATGCGTAAGAAGTATCCTTTAGATGTTACGATTGAATTAGAAGGCCTAAGGATATGGATGACACATATTGGAGGTTATCCGGGTAAATATGCCGATCGTATCCGTAAAAGTTTAGAAATCACTCGACCCGGATTATTTATTTCAGGACATTCACATATTCTTAAGGTTATTCCTGATAAAAAATTAAATTTGTTACACTTGAATCCTGGATCAGCGGGGAAAGAAGGATTTCATCAGGTAAGAACCATGATGAGATTTGCCATTGAAGCTGGTAAGATAAAAGATTTAGAGGTGATAGAGTTAGGACCAAGAGCAATACAAACAAAACTATAAGCAAACACTATAAGCAAATTAACATGTCACAAGTAATCACACTAGGCCAATTTATTATTGAGAAGCAGGCCGATTTCCCTTTCGCAAAGGGAGGTTTCTCCAGATTAATTAGGGATTTAGCCATTGCCGCAAAAATTATTAACCGCGAGGTAAATAAAGCAGGTTTGGTAAATATTTTAGGAGAAACAGGCGACACCAATATTCAAGGTGAGCAAGTAAAGAAATTAGATGTATTCGCAAACGATCAATGTATTGCTGCCTTAAAAGCAGGAGGTGAGTGTTGCATGATTGTTTCTGAAGAGAACGATGATGTAATTCCAATTAACTCTACGATTTCACAAGAAGCGAAATACATTGTATGTATCGACCCATTAGATGGTTCATCTAATATTGATGTAAACGTATCGGTGGGAACTATTTTCGCTATCTATAGAAGATTAAGTGAGAACGGCGTATGCACATCAGAAGAAGCTTTACAATCGGGTAGAGAAATGGTCGCAGCAGGTTATGTTATTTATGGTTCATCTACCATGTTTGTATATTCAACAGGTAAAGGTGTTAATGGATTTACATTAGATCCTACCATTGGTGAATTCTGTTTATCACATCCGAATATGCAAATTCCTGAGAATGGAAAAATGTATTCTATCAACGAAGGAAACTATATTCACTTCCCAGATGGAGTAAAAAAATATTTAAAATATTGTCAAGAGATTGATGACGCTACGAAACGTCCGTATACATCACGTTATATTGGATCGATGGTTGCCGATTTTCATAGAAACTTATTGAAAGGTGGAATCTTTATTTATCCATCTTCTTACGGTGCACCAAGCGGTAAACTTCGTTTAATTTACGAATGCAACCCAATGTCGTACTTAATTGAACAAGCAGGTGGTAAATCAAGTGATGGATTAAATAGAATATTGGATTTACCAGTAAACGATTTACATCAACGTACACCAATATTTATTGGTTCTAAGAAAATGGTAGAGAAAGCAGAAGAGTTTATGGCTGCACACTCAGCTGTTGAAAAGTTGGTCTGAGTTTTTCTCGTCCTCATACACTTGGTCAATCAATAACACTTTATTTTCGGAGGCTGCGACTGCTAATTGGTCGCAGCGTTCGTTTTCAACGTGACCATTGTGTCCCTTTATCCATTGGAATTTCACTTGATGTTGACGATAAATATTCACAAAGCGAATCCATAAGTCTTTATTCTTTTTTCCTTTAAATCCGATACGAATCCAGTTCCATAGCCAACCTTTATCTACGGCTTCTGTAACGTATTTTGAATCGGAAACCACAAGCACATTAGAACCCTTAGTCTTTATTTCTTCTAGGCCTTTAATTACGGCTAGCAGTTCCATTCTATTGTTAGTGGTTAAGCGGAAGCCTTCCGATAATTCCTTGTAATGCGGACCCGATTTTAACACCACTCCGTATCCACCATTGCCAGGATTTCCCTTAGCTGCACCATCGGTATATAAATGAATCATAATATTACTCCTTCAAAAATTTTCTAATTCGGTTAACATACAGTACCCACATCACCGTAGTTAATAATGCGAAGATGCGTGAAATTTCAAACAACCATTGCACTTTAATAAATTTTTGTTCACCCCAAGCCCATACTAAATTCATACTGTGTAAGAGTACAATGATTAAAAAATAGGGCCATTCTCGTTTATCAAATGAAGTTAAGTAAGCACTAAAAATAAACATCGGGAATAAATACCGCTCATGCATTTCTGGTAAAAGCATAAAGTAGGTAAAGCAAAAAAGAGATAGTAAAGCAATGACTTTAGGCTTAGATGGGTAATGCTTTTTGATGTTGAATAAAATCCAAGTAAATGCTATAGCGAATAAGAAGTATGCTAAAATTTTTCTACTAATAATTCCGAAAACAAGTACATCATTTGGAGGAAATTTCAATTGCATTTTCAATCCAAAATCTGCCCATAAAGTCCAATAAAAATTAAATGCATTTACACTAATAAAATTATATCGACCCGCAGCGGTTAAGTGCGGATTAATTGAATCCATTGGGTTTGGCGCACCTAAGAGAAATGGTAAATTGAGTAATATGAAAATAGAAAATAGTAAGAGAACAGAAAGTGATTTTTCTTTTAAGCTGTTTTTTGATATTAGAAAAAGTAATCCGAAAATGGGTAAGAACAATAAGGTTTGTGTTTTTAGGCAAAGGGAAATGCCTAGAATAATGGCAGTAGGATAGAGCTTGTTTTCTAAAATGTAATAGATACCTAGAAACATTAATATGCTGTAGAGTATATCGATTTGTCCCCAGCCGTAAGCATTCACAATAGTGGCTGGCGATAATAGCATTAGCGCAATAAAGATTTTGTTATTTGTTTTACGATAAAAGAAAAACAAGAACGAAAATTCAACGATAAGGTTAAAGAATTTCAAAAAGCTATCGAAAAACTGCGTATGCATATCCCATGAAAAGGCATCAAATAAATGAGCAATGGGAGTAATGACGTACAAATAAAGTGGAGGGTAGTCGCATTCAAAACGATCAACTTTGATGGAATAAATGTTTAAAAGTCCATGATGAACGATGCGATCTGCCCAATTTTCAAAAAAATCGAAATCTGAATTATGTCCATCTGAAATAAAAAATAGGATTCTTATCAAGATACAAACCGCTACAAACCACTTCCAAGTGTTTGGTTTATTGATGACTTGGCTAGGATAGGCTTCGAAACGAAAGATGTTTTGAATAAAATTCATTCTCAAAAATAAGATAATTTCGGAGTATTAAATTTCAATTTTGTTGGGAATATTCAATCGGAATGCTATTTTTGTACTCCCATCCAAAAGGATAGGTTACACGGTGGTTGTAGCTCAGTTGGTTAGAGCATCGGTTTGTGGTACCGAGGGTCGTGGGTTCG
>CAJBVG010000122.1 GCA_903958995.1 uncultured bacterium
ATCTTAATATATTAAATATTATAGATTATTGAACTAAAATTAAGTTATTGGGTTATTGGGTTACTGAGTTATTGGGTTATTAGGTTATTGTCGAGTGTCTCTTGTCCTTTGTCCAGTGTCTAGAATCCAGTGTCCAGTGTCCATAGACTATTGTCCAGTGTCTAGTGTCTAAAGTCAAAATAACCCAATAACTTATTAACCTAATAACCCAACTTAGAATTTAGAACTTAGTCCCGATAGCTATCGGGATTAGAACTAGATTTAGAATCCTGCATTCTTAGCGGCATCAAGAATTGCTTCCGCAATGGCCTTATTCCCAACAATAATCGATCGGCCGTGGATGTAGTCGTTGCCGCCGTTAAAGTCGATGCAATGCCCTCCTGCTTCTTTTACAAGCAATGCTCCTCCTGCTACGTCCCAAGCGTTGAGGTTAAATTCAAAGTAACCATCAAATCGTCCGGCTGCCACATAGGCTAAGTCAACCGCAGCACTACCTAATCGGCGAAGCCCATGCGTTTCTTGCATTAAGTGACTAAACAATTTCATGTATTGAGGTAACAACTCGAAGTTGTAATATGGGAAGCCTGTTGCAAGTAAGGTATCGTTAAGATGTGCAGCTGCTGTGCACTTAATAGGATTTCCGTTTAAGAATGTTCCATTATTTTTCGATGCCGAAAACATCTCATCTTTATTAATTTCATACACCACTCCTACTACAATTTCATTGTTGTATTCTAATCCAATACTGATGGAATAGATAGGTAAACTGTGAATGAAATTAGTCGTTCCATCTAAGGGATCGATAATCCAAGTGTATTCTTTGTGATCGGCGCGAATGGTATTTTCTTCAGTTAGAAAACCTGCATCGGGTAATATTTTTTGTAAGCCTGCCACGAGTTGTTGCTCGGCCGTTTTATCTACGTAAGAAACTAAATCGTTTTTGCCTTTGTACTCTACCTTACCTAATTCAAATGCTTTCGCTTGTTCGGCAATGTACTTGCCTGTTGCTCTGCAAACTTCTTCTACTTGGGTGGCAATCGATTTCAAATCCATTATTTAGGTAATTTAACTTTAAACGTAAATACTTTATGTAGTCTGTAACTCAATACAGCAATGGTTCCTACGGCAATTAACCTCGCCATGGTTGGCCATAATTGAAACACGTCCACCAATAATTTCATCATGAAATAATTCCCGACAAAAGTAATCGCAGCCACCATTACATAACGTAAGAATTGTTCTCTACCACGAATGGTTGATTCGCTAAAAACAAAATATTTGGTGATAAGGAAATTTGTGATAAGTCCCAAGCTGAATGAAATACACAAAGCCACAATATGAGCGCCCACTTCCATGTGCCCAATCGTTATATTGTTTTGATGTAAGATGTAATTCAATATGATGAAAAACGAAACCACATCTACCCCTGTAGCTGTACCTCCAGAAATAAGATAACGCACTCCCTTATGGCTCATCGCACCTTTGTAAGCGGTATGTAAACGCTGACGAATATGCTTGCGATGTTTGAGGTGAAGTTCAGGTTTATTGGATGCTTCCATTTTTCTTTGCTGATTTATACGACCAATAAATTCCTATTAATCCAAGTATCATTAATATCGAAGATATCAATTCTGCTTGAGTAAATGATTTTCCGAAAGCATGGTATAGGGTATTGACTCTTATTTTCTCGATAAAAAATCTCTCCATTCCATTTAAAAATAAATAGATTGAGAACATCATCCCTGTCATGTGAATTCGTTTACGAATGCTCCACAAAAAGATAAAAATGGCAAAGGCCATAATCGCTTCGTAGAATGGTGTCGGGAAAACTGCCATAGGTAATTCTGCACAATGTCGACCAACACATCCTGCTATTTGAACCCCTTCTCCGATTACGTTGTGTGGATATTTAAATGCCCACATCCAATCGGGTAAAAACGATATAGAGCTAGG
>CAJBVG010000123.1 GCA_903958995.1 uncultured bacterium
AAAAAAGCTCCTTCGAATTCGAAGGAGCTTTTTTTTAGAATTTAGAATTTAGAATTTCTTTATTCTTAGTTTTTAATTAACTTCAAAGTAGTAGGATAATTATCTACCATAATTTTCACTAAGTATAAACCAGAACTTAATTCAGATAGTTGAATTGGTAAACTCATTTCTCCGTTTAACATACCGTAATTTTTACTTCCAACTTTAGCACCATTCATGTTGTAAATTTCCACTTGAATATTAGCTTCTTTTACTAAAGATAACATGATGTTTGAAACTTCTGTACCTGGGTTAGGAGCAATATGAATTGCATCTGGTCCAGATAATTTATCAATACCAGTAAGGTTACCACCGATTTCTGTTCCAATGATATAACCATTCGTTACTGCAGTATTAATTCTACTAGTGCTTGCATTAACAGTAGCACCATTTGGGTCTAACATCATACCAATAATATTCATTTTTGATGCATTCCAAGTTGCAGGTAAAATATAACTAAACGTATACGTTACTGATTGTCCACTGTCTGTTGAAACGCCAAATGCATTAGGATATCCATCGAAACTAGGACTGATATGACGAGCAACGTGATCGTAAATCATTTTGCTAGCAGCAACAGGGTTAGTTAATAATTCATATCCACCCATAGCACCATTTGCGCCACCAGCATAAATATTTGCTTGGTTGTAAGCAGAACCAGTACCACGTACACTATCTTGTGATAATACACAAGCAATACGATAATCGCCAGCAATATCTTTATTTAATGTTGTTGTGATTGAAACTTTTAATTCTCTAGTTACAGCATCATAAGTTGCACCATTTTTCAATGTTGCATCTGGTGCTTTTACAATTTGATCGATAAAGTTAACTTCTAAATCGCTTGGATCTATTACGCTTGAACGATCAGTTAAAACACTTGGGTAACCTGGGATAGCTGCACTTACTGCTGCATCATATTCTATAACCGTCATCGGATCTGCATTGTGTACTGCTACTCCTGCAAAATATCCTTCATAGTTTTTAGACATCATATCCATGAATACTGCACCACGTGGGCACCATTGGCACCATGTACCAGTACCTTCTTCTGCTAATACAATTTTTCCATCAGCTGGTATCACAGTTCTAATAATAATTGTTTTCTTATTATCTGTACTATCATTATCATTTGCTAGTCCATTAATGTTGCTAATCGTTAATGTAGCAGTATCATTGTTTGCAGGTAAGATAAAATCTTCAGTTAAGTTTAATTTGTACTCTGCTAATTTTGCAATATTTAAGCCAGTTAAACTTTTAGTTATTGCAGTTCCTTTATGTGTTAAACTGAAATCAAAAGAAGTAATGGCAGAATCACCTAAATTTCTAAATGAAACTTTTGGTTTACGTACTTGACCAACTAATCCGTTTGGTATATTAATTGTACCTACCGCAGCATTAATTTGTGGTAGAGTAAATGGTGTAAGTGAATAAGAAACATCATCTACCCAAAAACTTGCAGATGCATTTGCAGGATAGATATCTATCGAAGCAATTTTGTTTGTTATGTTTGAAAATGTACCAACAGAAACGCTATCTACAAATACTTCCCATTGATTAGTACTTAAGTTCGCTTTTACCTTTAATTGATACCATTGATTTTGTGGATAAGAAGCAGTAATGTATGTTACAGATGCATTATTGATCTGTAATGATCCATCAGCATTCATGTAGCAATCCATTGCCCAAGTAGTACCAATTGTGTTCTCCGCTTGGAAATTGAAGTAAGCAGTTTTGTTTGTTGGTACTTTAAACCATGCTTTAAACTCGAATATGCCTTGAGTATGTGGTCCTGCGAAAGGTAAAACCACATCTGCTGGTCCACCTGTTGTGCTTGTTGAAGAAAAATAGATTGAATTCAATCCACTATGTGCTGCTGTAGTTACTACGTTCACATCTTCTGTGCCACCATCAGCATTGCTCCAAGTTGTCCAATTTGGCGACTGTGGGCCTAATTTTATACCTGCAGTATAGCTATCGAAATTATCCGAAAACGATTGTGATTTTGCGGATATTGTTCCAATTGCAAATAACATTAAAAGTAAAATTCTTCTTTTCATACGATTAGATTAAAGTGTTTATAATCAGTAAATATTCAAAAAAATATCAGATATCGCAAACACTCAACCTAATAGTGCTTAAAATATGATGATTATCATATTTTAGTAGGCAGATATTACCTACTATTGTAGTATAAAACACCAAGAACACAGAATTATGAAACCTATTAACATCAAAAAGATTTTAATTCCGATAGACTTTTCGGAATTATCAACTTACGCCATTGAGTATGCCTTGCAAATTGCGAAAGTGCATACTTCGCAAATAACTTTTATCCATGTTGTTGAAGACATGTTGAATTTTAGTGTACCAGGGGATTTTGTGCTTACAACCGAAGAATTTATCGAAAAAGAAAAAGCATTAGAGTCGATAAAAAACGAACGCCTAACTCATTTTGCAAAATTGATGAGCGAGAAATACAGTTACGACTTTAGCGCTACAGTAATTTTTGGCAAAAGTCATCGTGCAGTAAACGATTATGTAAAGTCAGAACAAATTGACTTATTAGTAATGAGTACTCACGGAGTAAGTGGGTTTAGAGAATTCATTATTGGAAGTAATGCAGTACGTATGATTACCGAATGTTCTTGTCCGGTATTATCGGTTCAAAAGCCAATGAAAACTGGTGGATTCAAAAAAATATTATTACCATTTAACGATGATCCATTCTCTCGCCAGAAAATAAATGTAGCAATACAACTTTCAAAATGGTTCGAGGCAGAAGTTTGCTGTTTAGGAATTGAAAACGAAGGAGAGCAAAGTCACTTAGTAAAAATGGAAAGAGAAGCTCATCAAATCGATTCATATTTAACTGAACATGGAGTGAAACATTCAATGGAAATTGTTAAAAATTCTAATCTTTCAAAAGCAGTTTTAAGTTACGGTAAAGAAATTAATGCTGATTTATTAATTGTAATGGCCGACATGGAGAAAGAAGATATTGTAGAATACATTATGGGTCCAGTTTCTCAGCAATTAATTAACCATTCAGAGATTCCGGTGTTAAGTGTTCAACCTACTAGACACCCTGATACCATTGACTTACATCCTTACGGATGGTAACCGTTTCGAAATTTCGAAGGGTCGAACCGCCGAAGGGTCGAAAAAATTAATACAATAAAAAAAGTCCTCATATTTTCATAGAGGACTTTTTTTATGAAACGTCGACTGTTCGACAATTCGACAATTCGATGTTTCGAATAAGGATTACTTGTTAACGGTTTTCGCTAACGCAGCACCTGCTTTAAATTTAGCAACTTTCTTAGCAGCAATTTTAATTGCTTTACCAGTTTTTGGGTTACGACCCATACGTGCTGGTCTTTTAGTTACTGAAAAAGTACCGAAACCAACTAACGTTAATTTGTCACCTTTTTTTAATGCTTTAGAAGTTGCATCTAAAAATGCATCTAATGCTCTACCTGAATCAGCTTTTGTAAGCTTCGATCCTGAAGCGATTGCTTCGATTAATTCTGCTTTGTTCATAATTGTACAGTTAATAAAGTTAATTAATATTTGTTTTTTTATGTTTCTTCTGAAACGCCTTATTTTGTTATATAAAAGAAGAAGTAAATTCTCGTAATAGCAAGTTACTTGCGAAAAAAAATTATTCACATTGTGTTAAAAAAAAAGTCCTACTTAATAGGTTTTATTGGGTTTCAAGAGTGGGAAGATGCGTAATTGCTTGTAATAGTATGCATTACATCATAATTACATCTAATTATACTCGATAACAAACGGCATTAATACTCATTCCGGCACCCACAGATGCTAGTAAAATGATGTCGCCTTTGTTAATTTGATGGTTTTCGATTTTGCCACTTAATACCAAATCGAGTAGGGTAGGTACGGTAGCCACCGAACTATTCCCTAATTCATGTATGCTCATAGGCATAATATGAGGAGGCAAATCCTTTATATCATATAATTTATAGAAACGTTCGATAATGGCTTCATCCATTTTCTCGTTTGCTTGATGTATAAATACTTTCGATAAATCTTTGATATCGACACCTGCTTTATCTAAACATGTTTTCATTGCTAATGGAACATTCGTTAATGCAAATTCATATATTTTTCGTCCGTGCATTTTAATGTAACGTGTTCCTTCAGCATATTCTTTTTTGTATGATGGACCGTAAAATAAATAGAAAGCTTCTTCATTTGCGAAAGTCTGACTCGCAACACTCATGATTCCTGATTCAGTATTTTCTGCATAAGAAATAATACTTGCTCCAGCTCCATCCGAATAAATCATGGAGTCTCTATCAAATGGATCAACCACTCGAGAGAGTGCTTCCGAGCCGATTACAAGAACGTTCTTTGCATCACCCGATAGAATATACTGTCGAGCAAGAATAACACCTTGTACCCATCCTGGGCAACCGAAAATAATATCGAATGCAGCGCAATTAGGATTTTGAATCCCTAGCTCATGTTTTACACGTGTAGCTAAGCAAGGTAATACATCAGTTTGTATGGTATCTTTTGGTATGTTTCCGAAATTATGCGCGAATATTATTGCATCGATGTCTTCAATACTAATATTAGCATTTTTAATTGCTCGCTTTGCAGCAATAGCTCCCATATCCGAATTCAACATTGCATCATCTGAATATCTTCTTGATTCAATTCCAGTGATGTCTTTGAATTTACGAATAATCGTTTCTGTATTTTGAATTAACGCTTCTCCGTCTTCTGAATAAAATTCATGTTTAAAAAAATCGCTATTGGTTATGATATTATCAGGAATAAATGAACCAAGACCTTTGATGATTACTGACATGTTGTATTGTTTTTTGGCAAGTTAATATTATTTATAAGAATAAAAAAAGGGGACGAACCACCTGTCCAATCCCCTTACTATACTACAAACACTAAGCTTCTTTAACCTCTGCTTATGCTTCGAGGACTAATTCTTTTTTATCTACTTCGTGGATATACTGCATTAAATCAACTAATTTATTAGAGTATCCCCACTCGTTATCGTACCATGCAACTAATTTTACGAAGGTCGGACTTAACATAATTCCAGCTTCTGCATCAAAAATACTTGTACGAGGATCGCCCATAAAGTCACTTGATACTACTGCATCTTCAGTATATCCTAATATTCCTTTTAATCCATTTACCGAAGCTCCTTTTATAGCATCTTTAATGGCTTCGTATGTTGTTGGTGTTTTTAATTTACAAGTTAAATCTACTACAGATACATTTGGTACTGGTACTCGGAAACTCATTCCTGTTAATTTCCCTTTTAATTCTGGGATAACTAATCCAACTGCTTTTGCTGCTCCTGTTGATGATGGAATTACATTTTGATATGCACTTCTACCACCTCTCCAATCTTTTGATGATGGACCATCAACTGTTTTTTGAGTTGCAGTTACGGCATGAATTGTTGTCATTAAACCTTCTTCAATTCCGAAGTTATCATTAATCACTTTCGCTAATGGTGCTAAGCAATTTGTGGTACATGATGCATTAGACACAATGTCCATGTCTGATTGATACGTCTCGTGATTTACACCCATAACAAATGTTGGTGTGTTATCTTTAGCAGGGGCAGAGATAATTACTTTCTTTGCTCCAGCTTTTAAATGTAATGATGCTTTCTCTTGATCTAAAAACAATCCTGTACATTCAACAATATGTGTAGCTCCAATTGCATCCCATGCTAAGTTTGATGGATCTCTTTCTGCAGTTACTCTAATTTTTTTACCATTCACTACTAAGTCTTTCCCATCAACTTCTACTGTACCTTTAAATGGTCCATGAGTAGAATCATATTTTAACATATAAGCCATGTATTCTGCATCAATTAAATCGTTGATACCAACGATCTCAATATCCGCTCTATCTACTGCGGCTCTAAATACTAATCTGCCTATTCTACCAAATCCGTTAATTCCTATTTTCATAATTTTAATTTAAAAATCTTAGTGTTGAATATTGAGAAAACTAGTTGACTTTCTCATATCTATAATCTCAATTCTTGTATCTATTATAATGCAAGATAGCGAAAGTGTATAATATACACTAACTATTTTTTAATTTTTTTTTCGATTAAATAAAAAAACCTGCAATGGAGGCCCAAAACAGGTTTTTTGATTTAAAATTTAACATTAATTTAATGTTGAATTTAGTTATGCAAGAGCAATTTCGCTCAAAATGGGGTTCTTATTTAGGTAATTTAATTTTCCCTTCTTGTATAAATCGATAAATAGTAGATTTTCCGATGTCTAATTTTTTAGCAACACTTAATACATTGCCATTGTTTTTATTTAAGAAGAACTGAATTATCTTTTGGTTGTATTCATCTAACGTTAATTCTTCTAACAAGAAGTCATCTGGTTCAGCGCTTCTCATGAAGGTTAGATCTTCTACGTTTATCAATTCGTCTTCCGACATTACGATAGCTAAATCTATAATAGCTTTTAACTCTCTAATGTTACCAGGGAAAGGGTAGGCTAGAAGTTTTTCTTTTGCTTCAGGAGTTAAATGTTTAAGCTTGATCCCGTTTTCTTTACAGAATGCTTGGATGTGAATCGGAGACTTGGGCGCCTCAAGGCCCAGACCACCGTTACGAAAAAGATAAGCGATTAGTTCACAC
>CAJBVG010000124.1 GCA_903958995.1 uncultured bacterium
CATATTAGATTAACATATTATCCAATTAACATATTAACATATTAACATATTAGATTAACATATTATCCCATTAACATATTAACATATTAATAATATGTATGTATCACTAACCGCATTAAAGCCTAAAGGAATTTTGGGCTATATAAAATTTTGGTCATTTGCCATTCCAACTTTCCGCCAAGCTCAATCAGCTAAAGGGAATTTATATAGAGCAGTGAAAAAAGTAAATGGCTACCAATGCACCATTACTGCTTGGGAAAATCGTGAGATCATGTTGGAATTTATGAGAAGCGGTGCGCATCTTAAAGCAATGAAAGCTTTTCATAGCATAGCTACTGGTAAAACCTATGGTTACGAAGCGGAAGTTGTACCAACTTGGGAAGAAGCTTTTGCCATTTTAGAATCCAAAGGAAAAAGCTATTTGTAATTGCTCGATTGCCAACCTGCCGACTTGTAAGTATTATGTTGTAAATTGCGCAAATAATAAAACTAACACCATGTTCTACCTATATATCCTCCACTCGGTAACTGCTAACAAATACTATGTTGGTCATGCCGAAAATGTTCAAGAAGCATTAGCTTATCACAACACTGGTACCGAACAAAAATATACAGGTAAATTCCAGGATTGGACTTTACAGGCAGCATTTGAGGCTGGTAAAGAAAAATCAGGAGCACTAGAAATGGAGAAATTCATCAACAAGCAAAAAAACATTAAACTTGTATTAAAGCTTGTTGATCCTGCATTTGTGCCCGCTGATAAATTAGCGACTTTGGTTCGTGTTGCGCTTTAATACTACCTTAAAGCAAATCAATCCCCTTCGTATCTAATTGATTTATTTTATATCTTAGAATTTTAACTCTACTGATATGTTAAAGTCAATTGTGAAACTTGCACTTGTAGCACTACTAGTTGTGATTCTTATTCTACTTGTAAACACTTTTCGTGCGCCATCCTCAATACCAACTTTCCCTTCTTCTTATGTAGAAAAGGCGAATGCTTTAGCTGCTCAACATTTAAGCGATGCTATACAATTAAAAACCATATCCTATGGTGATACCTTACCCATTGACACTGCTCAATTTGTATTGTTCAGAAAATTCATGGAAGGGACTTACCCTCTTTGTCATACAAAACTAACTCGTAAAGTAATTAATGATTTCAGTTTTATCTATACTTGGGAAGGTACTGATACAACGCTTGCACCGTATGTTTTAATGGCTCACATGGATGTTGTACCTGTAGAATCAGCAACAGAAAGCAAATGGAAAGTAGCTCCATTTAGTGGCGCTATAGTAAATGATACCATATGGGGTAGAGGTGCAGCAGATGATAAGGTAGCTGTTATTGCCATCATGGAATCTGTAGAAAAATTGTTGAGCGAAAATCACCAACCTAAACGTACCATTTATTTATGCTTCGGACACGATGAAGAAGTGTCGGGTAGAAGAGGAGCAAAATTAATTAGTCAGTGGTTCATCGAAAATAATATTAAACCTGCTTTAGTAATTGATGAGGGCGGACAAATAGATAATACCCATTTTAAACAATTAGGTCGACCAGTGGCTGTTATTGCAACAGGGGAGAAAGGATATGTTAATTTAGATTTATCGGTAGAAATTTCAGGCGGACATTCATCTATGCCGATGAA
>CAJBVG010000125.1 GCA_903958995.1 uncultured bacterium
GTTGCGGGTTTCGAAGAAGTTCCCTTCGGTATTTGAATAATCGATGTAGTTTGATTTAGGGATTTTAAATCCAATCATGTAATCGTAGATGCCTTGTTTTAAATAGATATTGGTTTCGTAATTATGATTTCTAAAATTATAGTTCATTTTTGACTTTTCATTTGCTTGCCAATTATTGAACCTCCCAAGGATATAATAGCCACCAAACGGATTTTGAGCCCCGTAGTTGAACGCTAAGTGCATGTTTACATAATCTGCTTGATAATCGCTTATGCCCATGTCTGAGCGCTTAATATAGAAATTGCCATTATTGTCGAATTGTTCTACATACCGTAATGGGTTTCTAGGGAAATCTTCGCGAACATATAAGTCCCAAGCAGTATCTGATTCTATTTTAACAATATTCTCACCTAAGAACCGAAAACTACGTGCATCAAATCTTCTATATTCGTTAGAACCATCGAAATCATTAGCATCTACATGGTCGTAAGTAAAACGATCTAATCCGAAAAATGTAGGCTTACGATTTACTTTAGCGGTATTCCAATTATTGTTTTGCATTACAACTACTTTCAATTGATCAAATGGATTATCAATTTTATAGTCTGGAGACAAGATGGAGAAATCTAACTTTTGATTTTTATTACGGTTATTGATAACTGTGCTCCTTCTGAATTGAGTACTAATTTCAACTTTGTTCTCATAGATCATAAACCTACAAGCGAAGGATATTTTATTTTCATCGTCTGTTGGATACACTTTAAGTATATAATTTCCAGATAATAAAAATTGAATATCGGTATTAGGAAATTGTAATCTATAATGAATATAATTCTGATTAGTATTCGAAGAGAACTTATACTCGGTAATAAAGTTTCGATTGAAGCCTTTGATATATTCCATACTCGAAATATTGGTGATGTTCCAATCGGCATCGCAATGTTCTATGGTGTAGGAATAGCTAGTATAATCATCATTAAAGTCATCGAATTTTAATTGTAAAAAGTCTGATGAATTTAATTCGAACAAAGGAAAAGATTGCTCTGCGGTATTGTTGTATAATAAAACGGTATGAATATTTGCATCATAAACAGTATCTTTTTGTACCTGAGCGTATGTGCTCAATGTCAATAGAAATAAGCTTATGATGCTATAAACAACTTTCATTAATTTTCTAATTCCATAACCTTTTCAGCAAGATCGTCCCAAAGGGTTTGCTTTTCGGTTATCTGATTTTTAATTCTATCGTATTGATTATTTAATTCAGTTAATTTTTTCGAATCACTATAGTTTTCTTCTTGAGAAAGTAAATCTTCAATTACCACTTTACTGGTTTCTAATGTTTGAATTTCTTTCTCTAAAGCATCCAATTCATTATTTAATTTTTTGATTTGATTCTTACGTTCATCTGTAGGAACCGCTTCTTTTTTCTCTTTCTTCTCTTTCTTTACAGGTACTGAAACATCTTTCTTTTCCTTCTCACGTTTAGAAACCCATTCTTCGTATTCTTTATATGTTCCTGGGTATTCTTTAATTTTTTCGTCTTCGATGTACCATATTTTATTAGCCACTTCATCTAACAAATAACGATCATGGGAAACAACGATAAAAGTACCATCAAATTGTTGTAAAGACTGACTTAAAATATTAACCGACTGTATATCCAAGTGGTTGGTAGGCTCATCCAGAATTAAGAAGTTAGCATCCGAAGTAATTACTTTCGCTAAGGCAACACGTGATTTCTCCCCTCCAGATAGAATCTTGATTTTCTTAAATACAGAATCACCGCTAAATAAGAAACAACCTAAAAGAGAACGGATTTCAGTTTCAGAGTATTCTGGGGCAAAGTTTTTCAACTCCGATAGAATGTCGTTATCTAAATGTAATGACTCTAATTGATGCTGAGCAAAAAAGGCTTCGGTAACATTATGACCAACGGTCTTTTTACCTTGGAAAGATTCGGCTTCAGCGATAATTCGGAGTAAAGTTGACTTCCCTTTACCGTTCGCACCAATCAATGCAATCTTATCTCCTTTTTCAATTAAGGCATGCGCATCGTGTAAAATTGGTGTGTTCGGATAAGCTTTGCTGATGTCTTCTAATGTGATAACATGACGACCAGATTGTTTAGAAAACTTAAATCTGAAATTTACAGCTGCATTATCATCCTCAACAGAATCTACACGCTCTAATTTATCAAGTGCTTTAATTCTCGATTGTGCCATTTTAGCTTTAGAAGCTTTAGCACGAAAACGATCAATTAATTTTTCTTGTTCTTTAATGTATTGTTGTTGATTTTGATATTGTCCACGTTGAATTTCAGATCGTAACGCTTTTTCTTCTAAGTAGAACGAATAGTTACCAGCATAGATGGTTAAATCTTGATTTGCCGATTCTACAATTTTAGTAACTGTTCTATCCAAGAAGAATCTATCGTGAGATACGATGATATAAGCACCTTCAAAAGCATTTAAATATTCTTCTAACCATTTAATAGAGGGTAAGTCCAAGTGGTTGGTAGGCTCATCTAGTAATAGTAGGTCGGGTTGTTGTAATAAGATTTTCGCTAACATCACACGCATTCTCCAACCCCCAGAAAAAGTTGATAAAGAGCGTTGCGTTTGTTCAGCAGTAAAACCTAAACCAGCAAGAATTTGTTCTGCTTTGTATTGAATACTATAACCATCAAGTGCTTCGAACTCTTCTTGTAGAGTACTAAGTTTCGTGATGATTTGATCCGAATGATCGTGTTCTAATTTCTTAATTACTTCTTCTATCTGATCATGTAATTCATTCTGACGTTCGAATGCTTCCATTGCGACGTGTAGAATTGAATGTTCCGATTGATAGGAAAGTAAATCTTGATTTAAATATCCAATTTTTAAAGTTTTCGTTTTAGATATTGTTCCAGATGTTGGTTTATATTCGCCAACTAATATTCGCAACAATGTAGTTTTTCCAGTACCGTTAGCGCCTATCAAACCAATTTTTTCTCCTGGTTTAATATGCCAATTTACCTCTTCGTATAATGCCCTCGCTCCGAATTCGAACGTTACGTCGTTTAATGCAATCACCTATTTTAAATTATGAATTATGAATTATGAATTTTGAATTATTTGTCCAGTCACCAGTCACCAATTACTATCCCGATAGCTATCGGGAACCAGTTAGGTTTGTATTACCCCAACATTATATCTCTTCTCTATTGGAGCATGGTTAGCGGCTTCTATTCCCATAGAAATAACTTTACGTGTTTCTAATGGATCTATAATGCCATCCACCCACAAACGTGAAGCTGCATAGTATGGTGTAGTTTGTCGATCATAACGATCTGTTATTTCTTTTAAAATTTCTGCTTTACGTTCTGGAGTTATTTCTTCTCCTTTAGCACGCATGGTAGCTTCTTGTATTTGGAATAATGTTTTAGCTGCAGCGCTTCCGCCCATTACTGCAATCTTAGCTGTTGGCCAAGCGTAAATTAAACGCGGGTCATAAGCTTTACCACACATCGCATAATTTCCTGCTCCGTAAGAATTACCTATAACAATTGTAAATTTAGGAACAACAGAATTTGCCATTGCATTAACCATCTTTGCACCATCTTTAATAATGCCACCTTGCTCCGATCGAGATCCAACCATAAATCCGGTTACATCTTGTAAGAACACCAATGGAATTTTCTTTTGGTTACAATTCATTATGAAACGTGCTGCTTTATCAGCCGAGTCAGAATAAATAACTCCACCAAACTGCATCTCCCCTTTTTTGCTTTTCACCACTTTACGTTGGTTAGCAACAATGCCTACTGCCCAACCATCAACTCGTGCTAATCCGCAAAGTATCGATTGCCCATATTTTTCCTTGTACTCTTCGAAATCTGAGTTGTCGACCAAGCGATCAATAATTTCTCGCATTTCGTATTGCTTCTCTCTATTGTCTGGGAGTATTCCGTAAATTTCTTTTTGATCTTTTATAGGTTCAACAGATTTTACTCTATCGAATCCTGCTTTATCATAATCACCTACTTTACTCAGAATGTTTTTTATTGAATCTAAACATGCTGCATCATTAGGTTGTTTATAATCGGTTACACCAGATATTTCACAGTGTGTAGTTGCGCCTCCTAAAGTTTCATTGTCGATATCTTCACCGATTGCTGATTTTACCAAGTATGATCCCGCTAAGAATACAGAACCAGTTCCTTCTACAATCATAGCCTCATCACTCATGATGGGTAAATAAGCACCACCCGCCACACAACTTCCCATTATTGCAGATATTTGAAGAATCCCCATCGACGACATGATGGCGTTATTTCTAAAAATTCTACCAAAATGTTCTTTATCTGGAAATATCTCATCTTGCATTGGTAAATAAACACCTGCACTATCTACTAAATAGATAATTGGTAATTTATTCTCCATACAAATTTCTTGTGCTCTTAAATTCTTTTTGGCTGTCATTGGAAACCAAGCCCCAGCTTTAACCGTAGCATCATTTGCTACAATCATACACTGACGACCAGAAACGTAGCCTATACCAGCTATAACGCCTGCAGAAGGGCATCCTCCTTCGGCTTCATACATTCCATCGGCAGCAAAAGCACCTAGTTCTAAAAACGGACAATCTTTATCGATTAAGTAAGCAATTCGTTCACGAGCGAGCATCTTGCCTATTTCCTTTTGCTTTGCAGCATTCTTCGCACCACCACCTTCGGCAATTTTTTTCCATTTGGTCTTCATCTCGAAAACCATCTGTTTGTTTACATCCTCGTTTTTATTGAATTCTATGTCCATCCGTTTAAATTCTAAATTTTAAATTCTAAATTCTAAATTGAATTTGAAATTATTAGGTAAGATTTCTATCGGTGAACCATTTCGTGTCCACTTCCATTTTAATATTATTTAACGTAGTTACTAATGATTCGTATTGATCATCAACCAAAATTAAATCTCTGTTTGATGGGCGTAAGAATCCTTTTTCAACCATATGGTCTAATTGTTTTAACATATGATCGAAGAATCCATCAAAGTTAAGCAATCCTATGGGTTTACTATGTAATCCAAGCTGTAACCAGGTTAACATTTCAAATAATTCATCGAAAGTACCGAAGCCACCTGGAATTGCTAATATAAGATCAGCTTTATCGCACATGATTGCTTTACGTTCATGCATGCTCTTTACCACATGAAATTCCGTTACATCCACATGCCCAACTTCTCTAACCATTAAGAATTCTGGGATAATACCAATTACTTCGCCACCGTTTTCCATTACACTGTTGGCAATAATCCCCATTAGTCCAACATTACCACCTCCATAAATTAAACGGAATTGATTATCGGCAAAATATTTTCCTAAAGATTTAGCCATCTCGGCAATCTTCGGATCATGTCCAGTACTGGAACCACAGAAAAGGAGTACATTCTTCATAGTTATAAGAATTGAGATTTTAGATATTAGAAAGTCAAATCTTTGCTAATTAAAAATATTATTTAAAACAAATTGTTACTGTTTTTTTTATGTAGTCATTAAGTTTCTAATATCTAACATCTAATATCTATCTACTATAGTTTGGTGCTTCGTTAGTTATAATAATATCATGCGGGTGACTTTCTTTCATGCCGGCAGCGGTGATGCGAACGAAACGAGCATTTTGCATATCTGCAATAGTTGCAGCTCCACAATAACCCATTCCTGCTTTCAATCCGCCGATGTATTGATAAATTACTTCAGCTAATGTTCCTTTGTATGGTACTCGTCCAACGATACCTTCAGGTACTAATTTCTTAATATCATCTTCTACATCTTGGAAGTAACGGTCTTTTGAACCACTTTCCATAGCTTCAATAGATCCCATGCCTCGGTAAGATTTGAATTTTCTTCCTTCGTAAATGATAGTTTCTCCTGGAGATTCTTCAACACCTGCGAATAATGAACCGGCCATAATACATGATGCACCAGCTGCTATAGCTTTTGCAATATCTCCTGTGTGTTTAATACCGCCATCAGCAATTACTGGAATTCCAGTACCACGTAGCGCTTTAGCACATTCATAAACTGCATATAATTGTGGAACACCAACACCAGCAATAATCCTTGTAGTACAAATCGAACCAGGTCCGATACCTACTTTAACAGCATCTGCTCCTGCTTTTGCTAATGCTTTCGCAGCAGCGGCAGTTGCAATGTTACCTGCAATAACTTGTAAGTTTGGATAAGCTTTCTTTACGGTTTTCAACATGGTGATTACACCTTTTGAATGTCCGTGTGCAGTATCTATTGCAATAACATCTACACCTGCATTCACTAATGCTTTAACACGATCCATTGTATCGGCAGTTACTCCAACAGCTGCACCAACACGTAATCTTCCGTGTTCATCTTTACATGCGTTAGGGAAATTTTTGAACTTCTGAATGTCTTTGTACGTAATTAAACCAGTTAATTTGCCTTTGGCATCAACCACTGGTAATTTTTCGATTTTATGTTTTTGAAGTATTTGCTCTGCTTTCTTTAAGTCAGTTCCTTTTGGAGCAGTAACCAAATTAGTAGAAGTCATTACCGCAGTAACTTTCAATTTTATATCCTTTTGGAAACGGATATCTCTATTCGTTAAAATACCTAGAAGCTTATTGTCTTTTGCGATAATTGGAATACCTCCAATTTTGTATTCCTTCATTATTTTCAAGGCATCAGCTAAAGTAGCCGTTTCTCCAAGTGTTACTGGATCTTGAATCATACCGCTTTCAGAACGTTTTACCTTACGAACTTCGTCGGCTTGGCGTTCTATGCTCATGTTTTTGTGCAACATGCCAATACCACCATTCTGCGCAATAGCAATAGCTAAAGCAGATTCGGTAACCGTATCCATCGCTGCAGATACAATAGGAACATTAATTTTGATTTTCTTGGTGATGTACGATTGAGTACTCACTTCACGAGGTAAAACTTCAGAATAATTTGGGAGTAGCAATACGTCGTCGTAGGTTAATCCCTCGGCTACGAATTTGTTAGGATCTAGATTCATGATGCAAATAATTACAGTTTATTACTTGCCGCACAAAAATAGAAAATTATTTCAGATTATGGTATAAAAATTAATCTAATAAGGCTACAGATCCAACTTTCTTCAAATTCTTGTTCGTAGAATCAAGTGTATTGATCAAATAGATGTAAGATCCCGGAGGGCAAATTAAGCCATTATCCTTGTCTCTACCATCCCATCCTTGGAATTCATCATTCGTTTCGAACACTAATTTACCCCAACGGTTATAAATCTTCATATTGTACATACTTGCACTAGAAGTTAATAACTGTGGACGAAATACAGGATTTAATCCGTTTGGTGTGAAGGCATCTGGAACTACTAATTTAGTTTCTGTATAAATATATGCTCTATTCGATTTAGAAAGTGGTGTAATGGGAACAATCGGATTTCCTACTTGTTCGTGAGCTTGTATGTAATATGAAACTGAATTGTCTGCTCCAATTAAATTTGGATCAGTATCAGTATAAGAAATATCTGGGGGAATTAAAGTAGCAATTAACTCTGAACTTTGTGTTAAGTTAATTGGGTCTAACTTAA
>CAJBVG010000126.1 GCA_903958995.1 uncultured bacterium
AGCAGCGGCAATATTCCCAAATATTTTATAATAGGATTCACCATATTCTTTCTGATTTAGATCTTGAGCTTGCTGAAAATAATATATAGCCTTTCTAGGATTTTTTAAATATCCATATACACTGCCCATATTTGCATAACCCTGAATCATCCCATTCACATCTTCCAGTTTTTCAGCGATTCTTAAACCACGCATAAAAAAATTCGCTGCCAATTTATAATCTGCCTTCTGAGCTGCAATTATCCCATTCGTATTATAACATTTTGCAATCCCTTTGTCGTAAGTAATGGAGTTAAACACGACAAAGGCTTTATCAATATAAGATTTAGCGGTATCGTAACTTAAGCGATCTTTATAAATATTAGCCATGGTATGGTAAATTCTACCTTCCGAGACTTTATCTTTTGTTTTTTGGAATTTCTGAACTGCTTGTTTAGAAAAATACATAGCAGAATCTAAATTTCGTGAGGAATAAAATAACAGCACATTCGTATACGCTTTAATCTCTTCATCTGCAGATTTTGATTGCTGAATCTTAATAAATAATGAATCCCTTATAGGTTCAGCATTACGCGAATAAACACTAAAAGGACTAATCAAAAATGCGAAAACACAAATTTTTACAACTAATTTCATAATACAGTTTTTAAAATATGACCATAGCAAATCAACCATAGAATTACTATGGCGACCTTTAAATTTTTGTTGTGTTTTGAGATTGAGCGTTCCTTTTTTGGGAAAAAGGATTTAACAATAGTAATAAATAATTAATCGTAATCAAAAAAAAATAGCCCTATTCATACTTTATTCCTCGATTATATCAAAAACTTGTCAAATTTTAGATTTTTGGCACTTTTTTGGAAACTAACTAGAATAAGTAATTATTTTGAAGAATTTAATATAAATTTGTACTAACAATTCTTCAAATTGTTAAGCTCTTAAATCAAAACTATATGAAATTTTTAAAACTAGCATTAACTAGTTTAGTACTGTTTTATGCACTCTTTTTAAGGAATGAAGCATATGCTGCTACTATTACATCGTCAGCTACAGGAAATTGGAGTAATGCAACTACTTGGGTGATCTCTTTAACTCGTCCTGGAACAGTTACTGTCAATGCAGGCTCTACTGCCGTGACAGGTAGTGCACTAGCTAGTTTCACTACAACTCTTAGTGTTGGTAGTCAAATTTTAAATACTTCAAACGTTGTTATAGGTACTGTAGCTTCAATTCAAAGCAATACAGCATTAACATTGGTTGCTGGAGCTACGAATGCAATGACTAATGCAGGTTGGAATTCTAGAGGGGTTGGGTCTGGTGATGCAGTTATTATTGCCACTGGTCATAATATTACGGTAAATAGCACCTATTCTTGTGCTTCATTAACTATGAATAGACCCAGTACGGGACAAACTAATACATTAACTATAGGAACTAATACCTTAACTGTAACTGGAGCATTTACCATGTCAGCTACAACTACAACAAGAAATAATATTATCAATATAAGTACAGGATCTTTAATAATAAATGGAAATTTAACAACAGGTACAACTGGTTGCCAAATTAATTTAACTAGTACAGGTACTCTCGATATGGGAGGAACTGTAGGATCATTTACTTTATCTCCAGGTTCAACAAGTACTGTGATTTATGATGCAGCAGCAGCACAAACAATTCGACCTGTAACTTATAACAACCTAAACTTAGGTGGCTCAGGAATAAAAACAACAACCACCGTAACCGTAAATGGAACATTGAGTATAGAAGGTACTGCTACCATGAGTGCTGCAGCATCAATGGGTGCATCTTCAGGTATACTATTTAACACCGCAACGGCAAGAACTATTACTAATACCGAATGGCCTGCTACATTTGCAGGTACAGGTGGTATAACAGTTAGTAACACTGGCGCCATTACATTAAATGCAGCAAAAGTATTCAGTGCAAATTCGGAATTAATTATCAACTCCGGAGCAACCTTAAATACAGGAAACTTTGGTTTAACCTTAGGAGGTGACTTTATAAAAACTGGGACATTAAATGCTGGCTCTTCACTAATTATTATAAACGGAACAGCAACACAAAATATTGGTGCAATTACAACAACCGATACTATTCGCATGACAAAAACAGCGGGAACTGCAACCTTAACTGGAAATTTTAGTTGTGTTACATTATCCTTAAATGGTATTGGAGGAACTCTAAGTTTAGGAGTAGGTCTTTCTCATTCCATATCATCTACATTTCATAGAATTCGAGGAACTTTATTGGGAGGAAGTAGTACACTAACTATTTCAGGAAACGGACTTGCATTGGGGGCTGCTTTTACTCCAGAAACAAGTACAGTAATTTGGAATGGTGCGGCACAAAATGTTTCGGGAATGACTTATTATAATATAGAATTAGCAGGATCAGGAGCAAAAGCATTATCGTCATCACTTACCACCGTTAACAATAATTTTGTTATGTCGGGCACTTCTACCACGACAACTTTAGCTGCCTTATCTATTGGTGGTAATTTCACCATTGGAAATAGTAATACTTTTACCACAGCTGCATTTAATTTAACTGTGACTGGCACTACTACCATCGGATCTGGTTCTGGAGGTACATTAGCGATTAACAGTGCTACGCCTGTCAATTCTTTTGGAAATTTAACCATCAATGCTGGTGGGACATTAACCAATACTGTAAATGATTCTTACACTATTTCAGGTGATTTTATTAATAATGGAAATTATAATTCGGGCACCGGAACCATTACATTTTCAGGTACTGGAAAATCAATCAGTGGTGGAACTCAAGCATCGTTCGAAAATATTGAATTTTCAGGTTCGTATACCTTAAACTCAAACTTGACATTTACTGGTTTTCTTACTGGTTCAGGATCATTAACTGTAGGCGCTGTTGGAGTATTAGATATAAATTCTATTAAAACAATAACACTAACAACATTAGATGTGTCTACTGTTGGAAATACTGTAATTTATAGTTATGCTGGAGATCAATCTGTTTTAGGCAAGACCTATTATCATTTAAATTTAAACACATCAGGCATTAAAAATTTTATTGGTAATTCCACAATTTTAGGAAATCTAAATTTAAATAATACCGCTGATTTAGATGGTGACACCAAAACGATTACGATAAAAGG
>CAJBVG010000127.1 GCA_903958995.1 uncultured bacterium
GAAGAAAATCCTAGCCAATCTCTACTTTGTAATTCAAACTTTGCTAATGATAATGTTCCAATATTTTTATACAAAGCCAATCCTGTTTTGTACACACTAGCTCCTTGGAAATACCCTGAATTAGAAATCACTAAATCCAATAATCCATCACCATTATAATCGGTAAACGCTGGAGCCGAACCTTCTGCTACATCAATCATTTCAGACAACATAAACTCATCTGTTTGAAAATCGAATCGGTTAATATTGTTTGCCCCATTGTTCGTTAATAATTGAACATGGTTATGGTTCATCGTAGCATTCGAAATATTTGTTGATGCAATTAAATCTTTCAATCCATCATTATTTACATCAATCATATAGGCAGCAGGAAATACCTCGATATTAATTGGGTGATTTGGTGGATATTGATAAATCGTTTGTGTCATTATTGGATTGAGGTTATCCGTTCCATTCACCACTAAGTACAAATTATTACAAGTTACATCACCAATAAGCATATCATACTTACCATCGCCGTTAGCATCCATTACTGTTGTCGTAGATCCAGCATGTAATCCATCAGATGTACTATTAATTCTTTGGTTTAGACTTTCCATAAACTCATCTGGAGTAACATTAGGAGTAAAGCGTCCGTTTGTTCCACAAATACCAACAGGGTAATTTAAATTGATATGACAATTGGTAAATGATTCTCTAAATTTTCCCCAACAAAATTTTCCGATAACAAAATCCATAGAGTCGGGTTTCGCATATCGTTCCATACTCATGTTTTTGTACCAGTAAATACTCTCACCAGAAGAATCAATACTTTGGTAGTATGTTAATATATCAATATCTCCATCTTCATCTACATCAATAATTGCAGGAAAATCATTGCTTGCTATATATAACCTCGTAATTAAGGAAGTGTAATCGCAATTCACAAAGGGGAATGTGTCTTCAAAAATCAGTTCGTTAACTGTACTTTTGTTTTTATATACTCTAAAACCTCCAGGGATAGCCGTAAAAAGATCTTCTTTACCATCACCATTGTAATCAGTCATGTACATCCACTCATACATCTTAGGAAAATACTTAATGTACTGTGGTGCATATTCGTATTTAATGTTATTTAAGGAGCCTATGTTAATATATGGACTTATTTTACTACCCTCACGGTCAAAAATGACCATGTCTTTCTTGCCATCTAAATTTAAATCTACAGATGAAAATTGGGGAACATCGTGCCCTCCTGCGAAAGGCAATTGAAGGGTTTTGTTGTTTTCAATAACCTTTATAGTATCAATGCCTTTGTTGTAGGTTTCGAACTTGTATTGAGCATTTGCGGAAAGAATAAATAAACAAAGACTTGTAGATAGCAGTATTTTTTTCATTTTTGTGATATGAATAGACGAATGAATCGAGTGATATTAACAATAATTATACCACTAATATATTCTTTTAATGCTGTTTCTCAGCAAAGAGAGTACACTTTTAGCTTATCTGAAATGTTCCCAATCACTGATTTCAGATTAGATAACAGCAATGGTTATGTTATTCAAGCCATTACTAAGGATGATGCAGTAGATCAACAAATAGAAGGAATATACACCTTTGTAATAAATGGTTACATCGAAAATGTAAGCTTTAAAAATGGCCAAGCTCCATTAAGTAAGAACTTTAAGTCGTCGGAAATATTCTATATTAAACATGAGAAAAGTTCTGAAACGCTTCGTCATTTATACTACTCAGTAAGTTCATGGACAATCCCAATCCCGTTTTGGATGCTCATTATTATTCCAATATTGTTTATCGTAATGGCGATGTTTATTAAAAGAATTTTGTTTTTACTATTGCTAATCGGATTCGTTTTGTTCTTTATTCTGCAAGGGATGGATGTAGGTGCTTTCATTAATTTATTGAAAGAAACTATCGTGCATTTGATTTAGAATGGATAACCAATACCAAAGTTGAAATTCCAGAAGTTATAATCATTGGTAGTTTTCCAACTACTATTTGAAATATTTTGAATGACCCATTGTTCATTTCCAATGAATCGTGGGTCTCTTAGTTTTAAGCCTACATCAAACCTAAAAAGTAAAAAACTATAATCCATTCGCATTCCGAATCCAGTACCAATAGCAAATTGTTGATGAAAGGTGTCCCAATAAAACTTCCCTTCTGTATTAGTATTGTCGGCTGAAATAGTCCACACGTTTCCCATATCTAAAAAAGTGGCACCTTTTAACTTTGAACCCAAGAAATTATCTGATATGTCAAATCGATATTCAATGTTCGCCTCAATTTTCATTTCTCCAGTTTGGTCTAAGTTTAAACTAGATGCTGCTAAATCGGAGAACTTACCCGGGCCAATTGAACGTGCTCTAAACGCTCGTATACTATTAGAACCTCCTGTAAAAAATTGACGTTCGAATGGTAATACTTTCGAATTCCAATAAGCAAAACCAACACCAATGTTAAATCGATAGACTAACATTGATTTGTTGTGAACGTAATTGAAATAGCGAATATCTAATTCCGGGCGCGTAAAATTATAGTAGGGGAGGTTGAAGTATTCATAATTTCCACTGCTATTTTTAACTTGTTTTAATAACAAACTACTTGCGTAAAGTCCTGTTCCCATTACTTCTACATTGATTCGTAAGAAATAATAATCCTTTCGTAAATTGATAATTTGATTACTATAGGTAAGTGAATACGATAATCCTAAGGTAATGTGTGGATCAAAACTTTCTTTGATGTATTTATTATCAATATTATTTAATAAATCTAATGCTTCAGTAGATAAAGTTGATCTTACAAAATTGACACTTATTGGAGATAATGAATGGGTTAAAAATTGATTCTGTTTCCAATCATAAGTAAATGAACTCAGAAATGTTCGACGTAAATATTCTGGTCTGTTTTCGGTGATGTAATTTATGCCAATACGTGTTCTCGGACTAGCATAAACACCATAGTTTTTTTTCTCACGAAACAGTAAGAAGCCCGGAAAGGTAATACTAGCTGATGTGTTGGACTCTCTGCTGTTAAATATTAAACTTGTATTTTGAGTTTGGTCGATAAAGGCTTGCGTTTCGATACCGGCCTTAATCCTGAATTCAAAAATCTCTGCACCTCTAAAAATATTTTTATTTGTATAGATGAAATTGGCTGAAGAGCCTAAGTTTGCCGATGCAACGTATCCTTCTATTTCTGTTTGTGCACCTTGTTTTTTACCTGCCGATATTGAAATTGTACTATTCAGTTTTGTACTGTCGACACTATCCACAGCAAAGTCTATATTGACGAATTTAAATACACGCAAATCACCTAATCGATTATAGGTTAATTCTAAATCGTCATCTCGGTATTGCTCTGCGTGCTCTAAAAATATTAGGCGTTTTATTATTTTGGGTTTTATTAATTTTTTAGGATCGGAGATGTTGATGTAATCTTCTTTTTCTTCTTTTTTGCTCCTAAATGCCTTATATGTCTCATCACTGCTAATGTTTACGTTTACCTTATTGATGGTATAAGATTGATGTGATTTTTTACCATCAGGATTTTCAATAACAAGCTTAATATCAATTTTATTGCCATGTATACTACTGTCAATATCAAAATGAACATACTCTCTATTGAAAAAATAATAGCCAAAGTTTTTAATGTCTTTTGTAATACGTTCACGCTCTTCCGAAATTTTATCTTGATCAAATGGCTCATCAATGGCGATTCGCGAATCTTTTAGATTCATGAAATAGATTGAACGTAAAATAGTATCCTTGATTTTAAATTGAATATTACGAATGGTATATACTTCACCTTTATCAATTGTATAAGTAGTTCTTGCTTTTTTCTTTTTGATAATAGTAGAGTCGTTCGTTTTGGCATCAAAGTATCCTTTATTGAAAAGATACAGTTGCATTTGCTGAGCAGAAAAATTTGCTAAAGAAGTATCATAAACCACAGGAGCCTCACCAAACGTATTTCTTAAGCCACGTACAATACGGTTATCATGTTTCCAATTCAAAAAATTATAAACACCTAAATTAGGTTTGATAAAGCCAATGCCTAAGAATTTTTTGTTGGGTTTCTGACGAATATAGTTTTCTAGATTTTCTTTCTCAAGCCCTTTTACGCCAACAACTTTTACTTTATGCACCAATGCTTCATTCTTAGAAAGTTTTCTGGTACTGGAGCACGAGGTAAGGAAGATAACCGAGGAAATGATTATTATTGTGGTAGTATATCGAATAACAGATGATTTCAAAATCACAAATAAGCTATATTAAATCGTTACAACAAAAGAAGTTTCGCAAAGAACACCAACAATTTATCATTGAAGGTGATAAAATTTGCGATGAATTTCTTTCTTCCGAGTATGTAGTACACAGTATTTATGTACTTGAACATAAACGTGAAAAGTACGAACTTCTTTCCTCAAAATTATCGAAAAAAACGGAAATCGTTGTAATTCGCGAGGAAGACATGGGAAAACTCAGCAATATGAGTAGTGCTCCTGAAGTATTAGCAGTTGTTGAAATGCCTGCGGAACCCCCAATCGATGCTATCTATGATGCCTATTTAGCTAAGCATTTAGTACTTGTTTTAGATGGTGTTAAAGATCCAGGGAATATGGGAACAATTATTCGTATTGCCGATTGGTTTGGTATCGAACATATCATCTGCTCAGAAGATTGCGTAGAGATTTATAATCCCAAAGTTATTCAATCCACAATGGGATCTATTTTACGAGTGAACATACATACGAAATTGTTGAGTGATTGGTTAGCTGAACATTCATCAACTAACATTTACGGTGCACTTTTAGAAGGCGAAAATATATATACTTTAGAAGGCAAAATGAATGGGGTATTAGTTATGGGAAGTGAATCTCCTGGCATTAGTGCTGAAGTTTTACCCTTGATTAACAAGCCGATAACTATTCCAGCCTTCGGCAATGCTGAGTCATTGAATGTGGCTATTGCCACAGGTATTCTATGTTCTGAAGCAAAACGACGCGATTTTTAAGCAATTTTTAGATTTTCGCTTGTGCTAAAAGTTTATTTTAGTACATTTGCAGACTCTAAAAAGAGGGTCGAGTGGCCGAGTGGCTAGGCAGAGGTCTGCAAAACCTTCTACAGCGGTTCGAATCCGCTCTCGACCTCAAAAAAAATATAGATAGAATAAAAATTTTAAGAAAATGGCAGTTACAAGACTTAAAAGAAAAGACAGAATGAATAAAACTGTTTCTAGATTGAAAAAACAACGCTTGAAAATGGCGACTGATAAATCAATTAAGAAGCCAGTAGCTCGTCCGTCAACTGAAGAAACAGCAGCGTAATTGCTGATTTCTTTTCAGAAAGATATTAATCCTGAGTTTTCACTCGGGATTTTTGGTTTAGTAAAAGTTAATTGGTTATTAGGTTATTGGGTTATTAAGTCTATTGTCCAATTAGCACATTAGCACATTAACCAATTAGCACATTGTCTAATTAGCACATTAACCAATTAGCACATTATTAATCCGCTTCACCAATCCCGGTCCTTCATAAATAAACCCTGTATAAAGCTGAATAAGGCTTGCTCCTGCGTTTAGTTTCTCGATTGCATCACTTTCGCTATGAATACCACCAACCCCAATGATAGGGAAGCTATGATTTGATTTTTCGGCTAAATAGCGAATTACTTCTGTAGAACGTTTCGTTAATGGCTTACCACTTAATCCACCAGCACCAATCGATTCTACTTTCGCAACATCCGATTGTAGTCCATCTCTCGATATCGTAGTATTGGTAGCAATTACACCTGCAATTTTAGTGTCGTTTACAATTTCAATGATATCATCTAATTGCTCGTCGGTTAAATCCGGTGCAATTTTTAATAAGATAGGTTTCTGAGTAGGTTTGCTCGTGTTTAATATCTGAAGGTGATTTAGCAAAGCTTTTAAAGGTTCCTTCTCTTGCAATGCTCGTAAATTGGGAGTGTTTGGAGAACTTACATTCACCACGAAGTAGTCTACATAATTGAATAGTCCTTCGAAGCATTTCTCATAATCGCTTATTGCTTCTTCATTCGGGGTTACTTTGTTTTTGCCAATATTTCCACCAATAATAATATTGCTTGGTCTGTTTTTTAAACGTTCAATGGCGCCATCTAAGCCCATGTTATTAAATCCCATGCGGTTAATCAATCCAGCATCAATTGGTAAACGAAACATACGTGGTTTCGGATTACCATCTTGTGCTAATGGAGTAATGGTTCCAATTTCGATGAAGCCAAATCCGAAGTTCGAAAGCTCTCTGTACAATTTAGCATCCTTATCAAAGCCCGCAGCTAAGCCTACAGGGTTTGGGAATTTTATACCAAAAACAGTACGTTCTAATCGGCTATCTTTTTTCACAAACATCCAACGCATAATAGATTTCATGCCTGGTATAGATTGTGAAAATTTAATTAATTGAAAAACGAGATGATGGACTTTTTCCGGATCAATTAGAAAAAATAATGGTCGAAGTAGGTTTTTATAAAGCATTGTTTTTGTTCAAAAGGGCTCTCATCATTTCACGTTTACCGGCTGCACCTGCAGGGCGTTGAATATCGAAGCCTAAACTTCGTAATGCCCGTTTCAGTTCACCAGTTACGCTATAGGTTACAAATATACCTTTATCTTTTAAAAACTTACAGGCTTGTGTAATGGTTTCTAAACTCCACATTTCTGGTTGATAATTTCTCGCAAAAGCATCGAAATAAATAATATCGAATTTCTCTTCTGTTTCGAATTCTAGGATAGGTTTACCATGTATTCTTAGCGAGCAAGATGAGGTAATTTCTTGACTATTTGAAAACGATTCGTTGTATTTATTGAGGAATGAATCCCAACTATTTTTATTTTCTAAATACTCTTGGTAACCTGTGTTTTCTATGATTTCAGCAGGGAGGGGGAAGGCTTCTATGCCTGTGTATTGTAGATTAATTTGGTGTTGTTCTGCATAATCAGAACTTAAAAGGAAGTTCAAGCCCGTACCAAAACCAACTTCTAAAATACTGATGTTTTTATTTAGTGAATTCTGTGTAAAATACGCTAATCCACCTTTTACAAATACATGTAAAGATTCTTGAAGTGCTCCATTAATGGAATGATAATTTTCGCCAACACTAGGATTGTAAATAGTTTTTGAGCCGTCGGCAGTTTGGATAAATGATAAAGAGGGTTCAGTCATTACTTCACACTCTTCATCCCCACTTTTATTAAATCGGAATAACCACCATCTAAGTCGAACACATGCTTAAACCCTTTTTTACGTAGAAGGTTAGCTGCTTTAGTACTCCTAACACCAATGGCGCAATATAAAAATACAGTTTGCTCTTTATCGAGTTTATCAATTTCAGCTTCAAAAGCACTTGCTGAGAAGTCAAGGTTTCTAGCATTTTCGATGTGACCTTCTGCGAATTCGCTAGGTGTGCGAACATCTAATAATACCCCTCGATATTTAAAATAGCTTGCTTTAAATTCTATTGAATTTACTTTCAGGGCAGATTGACTAAAGGCCAGACTGCTCAGTAAAATGAATAGAGAAATAAAGAATTTATTTTTCATTTGATTATCGCATATCATTCATTAAACGTTGATCAGCTGGCATAAAACCGGGCATATAGTACGGTTTACACTCAAAATTCTGATACGATTGGAATGTTGTTTTACCCTTCTGTATTACAAAGTTAAACTTTTGTTCTTTAACTTGTTTATTATCAAACGATGTAAGCTTCAGTTTTATTTCCTGTGGCCCTGGTGGAAGTGAAATTCTTGTGTAAGAAATAGAATAAGGCAGGGTTTGCCAATTTCTAGTATCGGCCTTTTCAGTAATGGCATTTACAATACCTACTAACGAACCAACATTTTGATTCTGATCTCTAGCCGCATATTCAGCTGCTTTTTTAGTCGCTAAGCGTAATAATGAAGTGCTTAACTCTCTAAGCATGCGATCATGTAAGGTTTTAAAAGCAATGTTGTTAATGTTTTCAGCAACATCAAATGCATAATTGGTATTACCTATTTGAACAAAAGCTTCCTTGTAATATGGAGTACGCTCTACATATTTTGGGAATGCAACACGTATAAATTCTAAATCTCCTAAGGCAGAATTGGTGCTTTTTCCCTGAGGAAGTGGGAACGGAATGCTCAATCCTAACTCATCATTGGCAAAAGTAACATAACCACCTTCTCCTTTAATGATGCTAAAGTTTATGCTGTTCTCTGCTTTAACAGGTCCTAATCCATTATTCCAAAAGAAAAGGAGTTCCCCATTCTCTTTGTTTCGGGGTTCATCTTTCAATTTGAATTTTTCTTCAAAACGTCGGCCTTCATCATCAAATCCCATTTCATATGCCGTACGTATTACATCTTTCTTTAATTGTAAGGGGATGCCAGTTTTAAATTGAGGCTCGTAAATTTTTTCGTAAGACTCTACTGCATTACGATAGGCAATAAAGGCATCATTAGTTTCACCAGCCGATTCGTAAATAATACCCATTAGGTTTAAACCGAATGAATCTTCAGAATAGCGATTCTTTTTGGAGTACTTATCGTTTAATTGTTGAAGTTTTAAATTAATACGACGACATTCTATAATCGCATCTTCATGTTGCCCTAGTTGAACATAATTTAAAGCTTTATAATAATGAATTAATACTCGTTCAAAATCTTCACCACCATATTCAGTAGCCATCGAATTAGTAATCATTGCTAAAGCTTGTGTGCTTAATACCTTGTTGTAATCTTCGATCAAAACATCTGCCACATTAAAGTATTCATTACTCTTTTCGTAATTTCCCAATAGCATTTCTATCGTACCACGATTCATGTAATACAATAATTTATTTTTGCCTTCAGGTCCTTTTTTATCATTATCAAGAAGTTCTTTTGCTTTCGTAATATTTCCTTGCTCAACATTACTGTTAAACTCGGCTAATTTTTGATAATACGTAGCACAAGAACTGATAAAAAGAATGGATACAAACAGTAATAAATAGTGGAGTTGCTTCTTCACGATGCCTTGATTATACTAGAGAAATAGCGAACTAGTGTTTTTAGTTCGCTATTTGTTTTTTAATTAGTTTTGAATTGCTTTTTTGATTTTTTTATCACCAATCCAAACCTTTTCATTGGTTTCTAAATTGGTTAATTCTAAATCGATTTGGTAATACACTACTTTGTTTTTTCCATATTGGTCAACAATAGAAGTAATCACACCATTCAACATAAAGTCAGCACCTTTTTCTAATCCCCATTTTTTCTTGGTGTCATTAGATGAAAATGTTTGTTGGTCATTACGTTCGTCACGTAATTCTTTTCTTGCTTCACCCGCCTGTACCACCGAAACTAAACCAGAGTTGATGTATGCTTTTTCAATGTCTTTTATGAACGTTTCTGGATCGATGTGCTCCGTCGTTTTGTTTCTTACTGTTCCTACAATCACAACAGGTCTTTTCCCTTTAGCAGTTGTAAATTCAGTTCTCCATGGTTTTGCCATGCAATCGCTAATCATTTCATTTGAAACCAAACGAGAGTCGGTATCGTTCCAACGTCCACTTAAGTCGGTTTGTTGAGTAGGGTCAATTCGCTCTACTTTTCTAGTTTTACATCCTGTAAATACCAAACTGGTAAGGAATAACGTAGTAATTATTAAATAGGCCTTTTTCATATTAGTTTATTTCTTTACTTTTATAGTACAATAACGATTATTTTTTATCAAATATATAAGTTATTTAAACTTTTAAAATGTCTACTCCAAATATCTACCGAAAGCATTGGTTATTTATACTTCCAATCCTATCTATTTTCTTGTATGCTTGTCCGATTTACACCACAGAGCCTATGGCGCCCGAAACGTCATATACTCCCTTATTTATGACAAGGGCTCAGCTTGAATCATCGGTAAAGTCCATCACATCACAAAAACTACTTGAGCCAGGCAAAATGCTTGTCTATCAAAACTATATATTCTTAGTGGAGAAATATCAAGGGGTACATATTATTGATAATTCAAATCCTGCAGTACCTACAAAAGTTTCTTTTATAAGGGTCCCAGGTTGCATTGATATAGCATCGAAAGATAATTTTTTGTTTGTAGATAATGCCGTGGATTTAGTCACTTTAAATATCAGCAATGTTACACAGATTACCGTTGTTTCACGACAAAGAGATGCCTTCCCTGAGCTTTATCCACCTGATTTAGGATATCTTCCATATATATACAGAGTCTCGAATAGAGAAGAAGGTTTAATTATTGTAGGATGGGAAAAATGAAAAACATAACTAGACTACTGAATATAGTTGTAATTATAGGAATTGCAAGCTATTTAATTTCTTGCGGTGCTGGAGAATCAAATCTTAGTCCCGGCGGTACCTCCACAGGAACAACAGGTTCATTAGCTCGCTTTGCGGTGAAGGACAATAAGATTTTCACTTTAAGTGGCGATGATGCAAAAACGTATACCATTGAAAGTAATGGAAGTTTAACATTATTTCAAACGATTTATTTAAACAATTCTATAGAAACTATTTTTTGTAGAAAAGACGCATTATTCGTAGGTACTAGTTCAGGGATGTTTATCTATTCCTTAACAGGTTCTAATTACGCAGTTTACAAATCATTCTATAGTCATATATACAGTTGCGATCCTGTAGTAGCCGACGATTCTTTCGCTTATGTAACCTTAAATTCTACTGCCAACAATCGTTGTTGGAGAGGAATTAATGCCTTGGAAATTATAGACATTACTAGTTTAACTGCCCCAGCATTAAGGGTGAGTTATAACATGTCGTCGCCACAAGGGTTAGGTATAGATAGCAATTACCTTTTTGTATGTGATGATCACTTAAAAATGTATGATAAAAGTAATGTGGATTCCTTAGTGCTATTACATTCTTTTAATGTTAAAGCCAATGATGTGATTCCATTTAACCATAAATTAATGTTGACTTCTAGCACAGGTTTTTATCAATACTCTTATGCGAATGGAGATTTAACTTTATTAAGTAGTATTTTAATCGGACAATAATGAAAACGAAAATTATTTTTATGCTCATGTTATTGAGCATTGTGTCGACTTCAGTAAATGCTCAAACCGACAGCAGCGCTATTAAAAAGAGTTCATTTTGGTTACACACTTCTGGATTTCTATTTGGTGCATATCGTGTGGAATTTGAGCAATCTTTAGATAAGAATTTTATGAATGGTATCGGTATTATGCCGATTTACTATTCTTTCGATTATGGTTATGGTACAAGTAATACACCTGGAAAAGAAAATTTTATGATGTCGGGAGGTGGAGTAGATGTTTCTTTTAGAAAATACTTGCGAATTAATAATAAGCTAAACCGTTTAGGTTATGTAAAAGCAGGTATGGGATACAGCCATGTGAATTATAAATTTAAAGAGTACGGCTGGATTGATTATATCGATAATTTTGGTTCTTCAGCCACAAAATATTCTCTAAATTCTTATAAGCAAACAACCAATAGGGTAGATGCATTCGTGTATTTCGGTATGCGTGCCGATTTAAATATTGGTTTTTTTGTGGATGGTTATTTTGGGGTAATTGCTAAAACTTCGAATGTTAAAACCACATTTACAGAAAATGTAGATACTGGCATTGATCAACTCGGACAAAGTTTTAACGGAGTTTTGCCTCGTTTAGGCCTTTCTTTAGGCTTTTATTTCTAAGAATTAAGGCAAAACAGTCCTATAATTTTATATTTTTGTAATCCCCAGCATTTTGGGGATTTTTATTTATTATGAGCATTTCGAAGACATATTTATCAACAGAAGCAGAGAATAGATGGTATCCTTATTGGATGGAAAAAGGTTTTTTCCGTTCGGTTCCCGATGAGCGTGAGCCGTATACGGTAGTTATTCCTCCTCCAAATGTTACAGGAGTACTGCACATGGGGCATATGTTGAACAATACCATTCAAGATGTATTGATCCGTAGAGCCCGAATGATGGGCAAAAATGCATTATGGGTACCAGGTACAGACCACGCTTCTATTGCAACTGAAGCAAAAGTGGTGGCATTGCTTGCAGAAAAAGGAATTGACAAGAAATCATTAACTCGTGAAGAGTTTTTATCATACGCATACGATTGGAAAGATAAATACGGAGGAATCATCCTCGACCAATTAAAAAAACTCGGTGCTTCATGTGATTGGGAGCGTACCACATTTACGATGGACCCTGCGATGAGCGGTGCGGTAATCGATACGTTTATTCACCTCTTCGAAAAAGGATTAATTTATCGTGGTATCCGAATGGTGAATTGGGATCCGAAAGGATTAACTGCGGTATCTGACGAAGAAGTTATTCGTAAAGAAGTAAATCAAAAGTTATTCTACATCAAATATAAAATTAGTGATGGCTCAGGTTTTGTAACCATTGCTACTACTCGTCCGGAAACCATTATGGCAGACTCTGCTATATGTGTGAACCCGAATGATGAGCGCTATAAACATTTACATGGCAAGAAAATTTTAGTGCCTTTAATAAATCGTGAAATACCTATCATCACTGATGAGTATGTAACGATGGATTTTGGTACAGGATGTTTGAAAGTTACACCAGCCCATGATTTGAATGACTACGAGTTAGGTATTAAACATAAGCTTGCAGTTGTTGATATTTTAAATGATAATGGAACCTTAAACGAGAAAGCAGAAATTCTCGTTAATGAAGATCGATTTATTGCACGTAAAAAAATTGCTATAATGCTTGAAGAAGCTGGGCAGTTAGAGAAAGTAGAAGAGTATAAATCGCAAGTTGGTTTTTCTGAACGTACCGACGCCGTAATTGAACCAAAGCTATCGATGCAATGGTTTGTACGTATGGAAGTATTAGCAAAGCCTGCACTTGATGCGGTGAATGATGGAGAAGTAAATTTAATTCCCGATAAGTACATCAATACCTACCGTCATTGGATGGAGAATGTTAAAGATTGGTGTATCTCTCGTCAGCTTTGGTGGGGACAACAAATCCCAGCATGGTATGCAACGAATGGGGAAGTAGTAGTCGCAAAAACGGCTGAAGAAGCCATTGATAAATTCAAAGCATTGTCTGCGGATTATCAAAATATAACTATCTCAGATATTCGTCAGGATGATGATGTGGTTGATACTTGGTTCTCATCTTGGTTATGGCCAATATCTGTTTTTGATCCAACGGTTTTTGGTGATAAGAACAATAAAGGAAATGCTGATTTGAATTATTATTACCCTACCAATGATTTAGTAACGGCACCAGAAATTTTATTTTTCTGGGTAGCGCGAATGATTATGGCAGGTAAGGAATTTAGAAATCAGGTTCCTTTCAAGAATGTATATTTAACAGGTATTGTACGTGATAAGCAAGGACGTAAAATGTCGAAATCATTAGGTAATTCACCTGACCCAATTGAGTTGATGGCGAAGTATGGTGCTGATGGTGTACGTGTGGGAATGTTACTTTGTTCGCCAGCTGGAAATGATTTAATGTTCGACGAATCGTATTGTGAGCAAGGAAGAAACTTTGCCAATAAAATTTGGAACGCCTTTCGTTTAGTAAAAGGTTGGACAGTTGATGCTTCCTTGAAAAATGAAAATACAACAGCCAATGCGTGGTTCGATGCACGATTTAACGAATCATTAAAAGAGATTGAACAATTGTTTTTATCATATCGATTATCAGAAGCCTTGATGAGTATTTACAAACTTATTTGGGATGATTTCTGTTCATCGTATTTAGAAATGATTAAGCCGACTTACCATAAACAAGAGAATGGCGATTCGTATCAAGATGCAATAGATGCGGAGACATTTGAGTTTGTGAAAAATAAATTTGCAGAAATATTAAAATTGATTCATCCATTTATGCCATTCCTTTCTGAAGAATTATGGCATGATGAAGAATTGTTTGGAGTACGTGCAGAAATGGATTGTTGTATAGTAGCAACTTATCCAACGGCGAAAGAATTTAATGGACAACATTTATCAGAAATGAATGCAGTGTTGAGTATTGTTTCTGAAATGAGAAACATCAGAAATGCAAAACAAATTGCTCCGAAAGAAGCATTGAATTTATCTATTAAAAATAATTCGGGAGTAGTGTATGCTAAGTATGCGTTGATCTTAAAAAGATTAGCAATGATTGGTGAATTAGCCATGGTTCAAACAGTTCCAGAGAATGCTACACAGTTCTTATCGGGTAATGATGAGTGCTTTGTAGACTTAGGCGATTCGATAGATCCAGCAGTAGAGAAAGAGCGTATGATGAAGGAGCTCGTTTACTTAGAAGGGTTCTTGAAGTCTGTAGATGCTAAATTATCGAATGAGCGATTTGTTAATAATGCGAAAGGTGATGTTGTTGAAAACGAGAAAAAGAAGAAAGCCGACGCAGAACAAAAAATCGAGATTCTAAAAGTAAGTCTTGCTAAAATGTAATCATGGAATTTATTCCACTCAACCTCCCAGCTTATCCTTTTCAAATTATTGAGAAAGCTGGGAAGTTTTATATTTTCGATTTCCTTCGTAAAAAAGAATTACTACTTACCCCAGAAGAATGGGTTCGACAACATTTTGTGCAGTACCTCATCCATCAAAAGGGATATTCTAAAAATCATATTAGTTTAGAAAAAGGATTGCAATTGCACGAGCTAAAAAAGCGAGCTGATATCCTTGTCTACACTAGCGAAGGCGAGCCGATGATGCTCATAGAGTGTAAAGCACCATCGATAAAAATTACACAAGAAGTATTTGATCAAGCAGCACGGTATAACATGATTTACAAAGTGAAATACCTTGTGGTTACTAATGGCTTAGAGCACTATTACTGCGAAATGGATTATGAGTGTGAGAGTTATCGATTCCTAGAAGAACTCCCTACTAAATTCTAAATTGTAAGTTGTAAAATCCTGTGTCTATTGTCCTTTGTCCAGTGTCTAATATCTAATATCTCAATTCTTATCACTACTTTTGTGTATGACC
>CAJBVG010000128.1 GCA_903958995.1 uncultured bacterium
CGCAATAAGGGGAATTGTATTTCCAAGAAACTGTGTGTGATCGAAACTTATGTTTGTAATTAGTGATACTTCAGATTGAATAATATTAGTTGAATCCAGTCTTCCGCCCATACCCACTTCTATTATTGCAATATCTACTTTTTCTTTTGCAAAATGATGAAAGGCCATGGCAACACACAATTCAAAAAAAGAAGGTTGTATTTTTTCGATGATGGTTTTGTTTTCTTCCATAAAATCAACAACACCATGTTCAGCAATCATCTCACCATTAATTTTAATGCGTTCTCTAAAATCTTTTAAATGTGGAGAGGTATATAATCCGGTTTTATAGCCGCTACTTTGCAAAACAGAAGCAAGGAAATGTGATGAAGAACCTTTCCCATTCGTTCCTGCAATATGTACAGATTTAAATTGATGTTGTGGATTCCCAAGGGCTTCGCAAAGGGCAATTGTATTGTCCAAACTTGGTTTATAGGCATCTGCTCCAACCCTATGAAACATGGGAAGTTGGGCATACATAAACGCTAGTGTTTCTTGGTAATTCAAGCGATTGGGTTTATTCTAATATAAAGGTAAAAATTACAGAGCCTGCTTGTATTTCTGGTCCAGAACTAATAGCATTTAACTTACAACCTAATACTGCTCGTTCGCATTTATCCCATAAGTTGGCATTCGAAATAGTAGTTCCTCTACCACCTGCTTTTGCAGTTACAATGGTTCCTGTTTTATCTACTGATATGTCTACCGTAATCTTTCCAGAAGTTTGTCCATCATCTTGAATTCTTGGTAAACTGATAAATTTTCTTCCTGATAAATTTAAGGCAATTCCATTTCCTCCTCCATTACCAGAACCGGTATATGATTTACTGTTTGGATCTCCATCGGGTGCACCTTGGTTACCTGGTGTTGTTCCTGTACCATCGCCACCCCCAGTACCATTATTCTTTTTGCCTTTAAACAATGCACGTTGATCAACACTAGGTTTTGCTGGCTCTGCAGGGGCAGTTGTTGTAGTAGTAGTTGCGGTATTTGAAGATTTTGGATTTTTATCACTTACCACAGGAGCATCTTCATTATCTTGTGTAAGCACATCCTTGTCAGTACTTGTGCTTGTACTAACAGAAGAGTTAGGTCTATTCGGATCTTCTATAGGTTCATTAGTAATGTTCTCCCCAATAGCAGGTTCATCTGTACTGGTATAGTCGGTACCCATTCCTGTTTCACTTGTTCCGTAATTAATCACTACACCACCAGTTTCAATTTCTTCAATAGGAATTTGTACGTGAATGTAAAAGAAATAACAAACCACAAAAAGCAAAGCATGCAACACAGCAGTGCTGATGATTGCTTTAGTTCGTTGCGATGATTCCCTATGTTGTAAACTACTCATCAGTCTAATTATTTTGGGTCTGTCGCTAAAACTAGTTTCACTTTTAATCGATTCGAAACGTCCATTACATTAACAATATCTTGTATCTGCACCTGTTTATCTACATAGAGAATAACGGTTAGCTCATCCGATTTGCTTAAATATGAATTCAATACCGATTCAATTTCCGCTGAACTTACCAATTGCTTTTCTACGTAATACTGTAAATCTTTAGTGATCGAAACACTTATTGTTTTCTTTGATACCGATTGCCCACTCGAAGCTTTAGGTAATAAGAGTTTAATTACATTCGGATTCACTACAGAAGATGCAATCAGGAAAAACAACATTAAGAAAAACATAATGTCATTCATAGAAGCCGTACTTACTTCCGGTGTAATTTTATGTCGTCTTCGTAAATTCATTATTTGCTAGGTTCTTCCAAAAGATCAATAAAGTCGATACTTTCTGTTTCTAATTTTAAGATAATTTTATCCACCATTAAATTTAAAATGTGGTGAGCGATGTAGGCTAGAATACCAACAATTAAACCCGCCGCAGAAGTAATCATCTTTTCATATAATCCTCCAGCAATACTTCCCATGCTAATGTTATCTGTTAAAGAGATGTTATAAAAAATCTTAATTACTCCAGATATGGTCCCTACGAAACCTAACATCGGTGCAATACCTGCGATGATACCTAATACGCTTATGTTCTTTTCTAGCTTAGCTACTTCGAGTTTACCAACGTTTTCTATAGCGCCTTCAATCTCTTTAATAGGCTTACCAATACGTAATAATCCTTTTTGTAGCATTCTGCCAATTGGTGTATTCGATTGTTTGCACAAAGCAACAGCAGAACTAAGGTTTCCTTGTTTAATGAGTTCACGAACTTGTAGCATCAATGAACTTTCATCTTTGTTCGCTTTACGCAAAGTAAAATAGCGTTCGAAAAAAATGTAAAAAGCCATTACCGATAAAATAAATATCGGATACATTACCCAACCTCCTTTTAAAATCAGTTGAAGTAAATTTAGCTGCTCTGCTGCAGCTTTCGGCGCTACGATCTGTTGTGCTACTTGTTGCACTACTTGTTGTACAGTATCGCTCCCTAAATTTTCAGTAATTTGTAGTAATATCATTTATTTGTTTGGATTTACAGTCAGTAAATAAAATTGATTGTCGATTTTTTTATTAAAACTAAGATCTTCTTTTGCCGATGCTGCATCAGTAAATTCGGCAACTACAACGTGGTATCTTTTTCCAGTAGTCGTTTCTACTACTTTAGCATTAAAGCCTGTTGTTTCTAAATTTTGTTTTTCAGCTATAGCTTCTTGTTTAGCATCTGTTGAAACATATGCAACATAATATACTGTATTCGTACCGTTGCCTTTTAAGATAACGTTGCTACTTGCTGCAATAGTATGCTGTGCTTGAACTGCAGCAGGTTCCTTATATTCAGGAGTAGCAGGTAAACTTTGTTGTTCACTGGTATCTACACTATTGATATCAGCTAAGGTATCCGCTAATTGCTGCATATTTTCTGAAGTGACCACTTGGGTAGTATCATTGGTAACAGTAGGCTTACATAAATTTGCTAATTCGCTTCTAAACAAAAACAAAGTAACTCCCAACATCCCTAACACAAAAACAATAATAAAATGATTGCTAAATTTTTTAATACTTATTGGCTCCAACTTCTTAGTAGGTTTAGGAGGAGTAATCGGTACACTTGGCTTAGACGCTTCTTCTACCACTACTGGTACAGATGCTATAATCGGTTCTTCAGCCTTAGGTACTTCCGTAACTATAGTTTCTTCAATAACTTCTTCCACTACTGGACTTGGCGTTGTTATTGTACTTGGTTTTCTTAAGTATTGATCATCGTATGGTTTAAATACAATGCTTTCATTTATTGCTCTAAATTCTCCAATGCCCTCAATAGAGAATATCCCATTTGAATTTATGTGTTCTATTACTTCTTCTAAAGAAGAGGCCATAAATTCTTCCGCTTCTTCTTCAGAAATTCCGGCATCTGTCATAATGAAGTTCTTCAATACCCCATCATCATTTTGCTGCTGTGCAGTAAAAATAATTGAGATGTATTCCGAATCATTTAAGAATGTTGTTGTTTTTTCTAAAACAAATGCACCGAAATCTGGCACCACTATGGTGTCTTGTTTTGATAAAACTTCGTGTACAAAATCAAACAGCTTCTTGCTCATATTTTTTTAATTAAAATCTGAAACTAGCACCTAACATCGCCTGAAAACCTAACCCACTATAGTAATTAAACTGCTCTCGCTTGTAATTCAGTACGTTATTTAAATCTAAATATACAGAAATGATTTTAGAATATCGATAATCAACACCTAGGTTCAAGTCTACTCCACCATCAATGGTTTTTACTAATCCAGTTGCTTCTCTGCTCTTCATTTTTGAGTACGAATACAATTGTGCATCAATTAAAAACTTGTTGGCAATATTATAATTGGTCCCTAAACGGAAAATACTACTTGGCTTATTCCAGGCCTCTTTTACCGTATCGGTTTTATATATCGAATAATCTAATGTGGCGTAAATTTTTAATTTATCACTGCTTTGGTGAGTGTAGTTCAAGTTGAAATTAGTTTCAGATGCATTTGGTCCATCATACACTACATCATACGTTCTTAAGGCATCATTATTAGCTACAAAGTACACCGCTCTTGATAATGATTGATAATTAACATTTACTTGGTACGTATTTTTCAAATCAATCTTCCCTCTAATACCCGCAAATAAATTGATCTTTTCATTCGTATTCAATATCTGAATATCATGACCAATGAAAGGATTTTGCGCATAAAAATCGCGTAAGCTATTTTTCTTTATTCTACCATTTAATCCAGCATATACAACCGCATCGATATCGGTTAATCGGTAATTTGCTTCAACTTTAGGGTAAATGTGGAAGAGCTTATTATCACCAAACTCTTGATAGGCCGAAAATCCTAATTCGAAGTTGATATTCATTTGTGATAAACGAATACTTGGTTCGATATAGAATAAATTATTTTTGCTCGTTAATGAATCTTCTGAACTACTTACATCAC
>CAJBVG010000129.1 GCA_903958995.1 uncultured bacterium
CTCTTAAATCAGTTGCTGAGCAATTAAAAGAAGCGGTAGTAGTAGGTTATGGCACAAAAACAAGAAAAGATATTACAGGGTCTATATCATCAGTTTCTACAAAAGAGATGGATAAAAGACCATTGCCACGTTTAGAAAATATGTTGCAAGGGCAAGCAGCAGGTGTACAGGTTACACAATTCTCTGGGAAACCAGGCAATGCCCTTTCAATACGAGTAAGGGGAGCTACTTCAATAAGTGCTGGTAGCGAACCATTATATGTATTAGATGGAATTCCATTATTAGACGCTGAAGGTATTAATGCAGCAGACATCGCTTCTATAGAAGTATTGAAAGATGCATCAGCATCTGCAATTTATGGAGCTAGAGCAGCTAATGGCGTTGTACTTATTACAACAAAGCTAGGTGCAGCAGGCACATCACAAGCAAGTTTTAATAGTTACTATGGCTTTAGTGAAGTCACTAAAAAACTTCCAATGCTTGGAACTCCTGATTACATCGATTTAATTAACGAATCGTATGTGAACTCTAGTCAAGCACCACGATTAGATCCAGCTGCTTATACAGAAAATACTAATTGGCAAGATCAAATTTTCAGAAGAGCTGCCACTTCAAATTATCAATTAACATTTTCTGGAGGCGACCGTAAAAACAGATACTACTTATCGATGAACAGACAAAACCAAGAAGGTATTGTAAAAGGTTCTGATTATGTACGTACTGGTTTACGTTTAAAAATGCTTAGTGAAGTAAATCCGAAATTACGTATCGGTACTAACATCTCGGTTAACAATAACAAGTATGATAATGTACCTGATAATAGTCGAGTAAACCAAGGTGGTGTGATTTTAGGAGCATTATCATCTCCTACATTAATTGGCATATATAAAGCAGATGGAACATATACAGTAAACCCATTACAAGCTTGGGAAAATCCGGTAGCAAATATTGAAGCTCCACTTGATGAAACGAATACATTACGTTTAGTGGGTAATATGTTTTTTGAATATGATATCATAAAAGATTTAACATTTAAATCATCATTCAGTACAGAAACCTATTTTAGTAAAAACAATTATTTCTTAGACCCATTCCGTACACAGTATGGAAGAAGTTTAAAAGGTATAGGATCTAATAGTACTAATCAAGAATTAGTTTGGTTAGCAGAGAATACATTAACATATAAAAAACAATTAGGGAACCACAATTTAGAATTTTTAGGTGGTTACACTGCGCAAGCATCACGATATGAAAGTACATATGCTAGAGCAGAAGGTTTTCCGAACGCTTCAGTTACTACATTAAATGCAGGTAGCAGAAAAGCAGAAGCAACTTCATACGCATCAGAGTGGGCATTGCTTTCTTACTTAGGTCGTGTATCTTATAAATATAAGAGTGCGTACTTAGCCGATTTCAACATGCGTGTTGATGGATCTTCTAGATTCGGCAAGAGCAATCGCTATGGTTATTTCCCATCAGCATCTATTGGATGGAGAATTTCTGATGAACGTTTTATGCCAGAAACAAAATGGGTTGATGACTTAAAAATAAGATTGAGTGTGGGTGCAAATGGGAATCAAAACATTGGCGACTATGCATCGTATGGTTTATATGCGATGGGTGCGAATTATAATTTTAATGGAACCATTTACCCAGGCACAAGACCATCAACGATTGGTAATGCAAATTTAAAATGGGAAAGTACTATTCAATATGATTTAGGAGTAGATTATAGCTTTTTAAATTATGCAGTAACCTTAACTGCAGATTACTATATAAAACGTACAAAAGATTTATTAGTAAATGTTGATTTACCATTAAGCACAGGATTTAGCAGTGGTATACAAAATTTAGGAGAAATTGAAAATAAAGGATTTGAATTAGGCATAAGAACTAGAAATCTATCAACAAAAGATTTCAATTGGGTAAGTAATTTCAATTTTTCAGCAAACCGCAATAACGTAATTAGTATTGGTGGAGAAGATAAAGTGATTTACGGAGGCGATATCCCTGAGAAAGGATATACAGTGATTGTAAAAGAAGGAATGCCATTAGGTGCATTCTATGGTTACATCAGCGAAGGTGTTGATCCAAATACAGGTAACATTATTTTCACTGATTTAAACGGTGATGGTGTGATAGATGATTTAGATCGTAAAGTTATTGGAAATGCAACTCCTGATTTTATGATTGGATTTAACAATACTATATCATACAAAAATTTCGACTTAGACTTTTTATTACAAGGGTGCTACGGTAATGAAGTATTTAATGCTACACGAATTGAAACAGAAGGAATGTTTTCTGTGAAAAATGGTAGCATAACAACTTTAGATCGCTGGCAAAATGTAGGTGACCAAACTTCAATGCCAATTGCAATTTTTGGAGACCCTAATAAAAACAGTCGTATTAGTAATCGTTTTATTGAAGATGGTTCATTCTTGCGTTTACGTTCTGTAACCTTATCGTACCATGTTCCAACAAAATGGGTGTCGCGCTTTGGTATAAACCAATTCGATGCTTATATAAGTGGACAAAATTTATTTGTAATCTCAAATTATTCTGGATATGACCCAGAAGTAAATAGAGATGGTGGCAATAGTATTTCACAAGGAATTGACTATGGTACCTATCCTCAATCAAGAACAATTATTGGTGGTGTTAAAATCGATTTTTAATATAAAGACTATGAAAAGATATAACTCAATATTTATTTTATTTTTTGCAGCTTCTATATTAAGTGGATGTAAAAAAGATTTTTTAGATCGTGAACCTATTTCCGATTTAACAGAAGGAAACTTTTTCAAAACTGGCAACGATGCTGAATCGGCAATTATCGCAGCTTATGATAATTTACAAACCGAGTATTACATTTTTGATTATTATATCAACAATGATGTAGTATCTGATGATTGCTATGCGGGTGGAGACAACCAAAACAATTTTCAATTAGATCGATTTACAACGACTACCACAAACGGTAACGTAAATCGCGATTGGATTTATTTATACGATGCAATTAGCAGAACAAATGCTGTATTAGATAATGTTGGGAACATCAACTCACCTGATTTAACAGAAACTAGAAAGCAAGAGATTTTAGGAGAAGCTGCTTTCTTAAGAGCAATGCATTATTTCCAATTAGTAAATTTATATGGTGCTATTCCATTAATTACACACAAAGTAAATTCAACAGACCCTTCAATTGTATATCAAGCAAGAGTTCCTGTAGAAGCTATTTATGAAAGTATCATTACTGATTTGAATTTTGCGGTTAGTCGTGTGCCATGGGTTTATCCATCGAGCAAACAAAGAGCAACAAGAGGCGCGTGCTATGCATTACTAGCAAAAGCACATGCACATAAACCAACACCAAACTGGGCAGAGGTATTAAATGCAACATCAGCAATTACTTCAGGCAGTACCTATTCATTGATGACTAACTATAATTTTTTATGGGATGGTAATCACGAGAATTGTGCAGAGTCTATTTTTGAAATACAATTTGTGGCAAGTGGCAGTGAAGCTAACTGGGGACCACAATTAACTTTACCTCCATCAATCACAAAAGATAGTTGGAGAAAATTCAATACCCCATCAAACGATTTAATTGCTGCATTTAAAGCAGCAGGTGATACCTTAAGATATCATGCATCTATCGTTTACGAAACTAAATTGCCTTGGAAAGACTCGTATTTCCCAAATGATACCATTCCTTTTACTTATAAATTAAGAACTGCTGCAGGTTGGGCTAGTCCGAACAATAATATTCTAATTCGTTTGGCTGATGTGATTTTATTACAAGCGGAAGCAAAAACAGAATTGAACGACTTAGCAGGAGCAATTACCGATTTAAATACTATTCGTACTCGTGCTATGCTACCAAATACTCATGCCGTTTCTCAAGATCAACTTAGAGATTCGATAGCATTAGAGCGTCGTTTAGAATTAGCATTTGAAGGACATCGTTGGTTCGACTTGAAACGCACAGGTAAAGCGATTTCTACGATGAACAATTTGAACTTAGATTATAATGTAACTACTGAGAGACTTATATGGCCAATACCACAAAATGAATTGGACAGAAATCCGAAGTTAACTCAAAACCCAGGCTATTAATTTAAATAAAACCTAAATAATATATATACAATTACAAACTTTTAAAAACCCTTTATTATGAAAAAAATCTATTTACTTTTTATTGTGATGTTTGCTGCTGTAGTATCTAATGCGCAAACTATTAATGCTACAGTTTCTGTAGACATGACAGGTTTCACTGTACCAAGTGCAGGTGTGCATATTGCAGGAAGCTTCAACGGATGGAATCCAGCTGGAACAGCATTGACTGACAACGGTGGAAACATTTGGAGTGCAGTACTTGTTGTTACACCAGGTAACGACATTGAGTACAAGTTCATCAATGGTGATGCTTGGGGTGCTGATGAGTCGGCTCCTGCTGAGTGTACATCAGGTGGTGGTAATCGTATCTTCACTGCAGAAAGTTCAGACATGACTATCCCTGTAGTACCTTTTGATGGATGTCCAGCTTTTACACCGCACAAAACCATTAAATTAAGTATTGACATGGGTACTGCTGTAATTTCTGCAGATAGTATTCACATTGCAGGTAACTTTAACGGATGGAGTTCAGGTGGAACTGTTGTTTTATTAAAGAGCGGAACTAAATATGAAATCACTGCTCAAATTTTATCTTCTATTTTAGTTATTCAATACAAATTCTTAAATGGAAAAAACTGGGGTACAGAAGAAAATCCAATTGGCACTTGTGCTAATTCAAGCAAAAACCGTTTATATAACATTGCAACTATTCCTTCTGGAACAGCTCCAACTTATATGTTCGGAACTTGTGATTTAAGTGCTAGTTCAGGTATTAACGCTGGTGAGAACATGTTTAACTTTAATGTGTATCCAAGTATTACTTCTGATTTCATTGAAGTTAACTTCAATTCAGTAAACAAAAACGATATTACTTTTTCAATTTATAACACAAATGGTTCTTTAATTACTAGAGAAACTATGAGCAGAACTCAAAATACAATTGAAAAGAAATTCGACGTTAGTGGTTTAGCATCTGGTGTTTACTTATTAGAAGTAATGAACAACGGAAGCAGAAACACTGAAAGATTTATTGTAAGATAATAACCTAACTAACCTAATATTAATGTAGAGATTGAGCCATTTAGACAATATCCGTGTAGTGTTTTTCATATAGTGAATTAGTTGTTTTTTCAGTTAATTTGGATAAAGTCTAGGTGGTTTCAATTTTTATATAATTTAATTTTAATGAATAAAGTAATCCGTTGTTTTTTGTTTTGCATTACACTTGTACATTACAGCTGTAAAGGGAAAGATGTAATTACTCCCAAAACACCTGTAACACCAAATGATGGAACAGTAAAGGTGTGGCGAACAAATCACGAGGGAAGTCTGCTTTTGTATAAAGAGCCACTCAATATAAAATTCAAAGATAGTGCCACCTCAGATTTAACAATTTTGGTGGACCCTTCACAAACTCGACAAGAGATGGAAGGTTTTGGGGCTGCCCTTACCGGAGCTTCAGCATATGTATTACTACATCATCTTGATGCATTTCAACGTACAGCCTGCTTAAAAGAATTATTCGACCCAACTTATGGAATCGGATTAAGCTATTTGCGCTTAACGATGGGAGCGTCTGATTTTTCTGTAGCTAATTTCACGTACGATGATATTCCAACTAACCAAATCGATACCGACTTGGTTAACTTTTCTATTTCAAAAGATGAATTAGAAGTGATCCCTGTGCTAAAAGAAATTTTAGCCATTCAACCAAATTTGCAACTAATGGCTTCACCTTGGAGCGGACCAGCTTGGTTAAAAACAAATAAAAAATTAACCAACGGAGGACATGTAAATACTGCTTATTATAAAACGTATGCAGATTACTTTGTTAAATATATTTTAGCTTTTAAACAACACGGCATTACTATTAATGCTATCACCATACAAAACGAACCACTTTATGCAGCTGCTTATGCTAGTTTAGAAATGTCGGCTAAAGAACAAGCCGATTTTATAAAAAATGCATTAGGTCCTGCTTTAGAAAAGAATAATTTACTTACTAAAATAATTATTTACGACCACAACTGGGATCGTCCGGATTACCCATTGGAAGTACTTGCTGATGCTGATGCATACAAATACATATCGGGTACTGCTTTCCATTGTTATGGGGGTAATGTGAGTGCAATGACACAAGTGTCTAATCGCTATCCAGACAAAGGCATATATTTTACAGAATGTTCTGGAGGAGATTTCTCGCCAGATTTCGGCAATAACTTAGCATGGAACACTGAAAATTTAATTGTAGGTTCTCCTCGAAACAATGCTAAGAATGTGTTGTTTTGGAATTTAGCCTTAGATGAAAATCATGGCCCGAAACTAAATGGATGTCAGGATTGCAGAGGTGTAGTAACTGTAAATTCTACAACTGGTATTGTTGAGAAAAATGTTGAATATTATATATTAGGACACGCCTCTAAGTTTGTTACTCGAGGTGCACAACGTATTGAAACTGCAGACACTAGAAATGTCGGCATCTCTCAAGTAGCTTATATTAATACTGATGGTAGCAAGGCACTACTTGCTTACAACCACCTATCAACAAAGCAAACCATTCAAATAAAATTCGGAACACAATCATTTACATACGCAATAGATGCTGGAGCATTAGTAACTTTTGTATGGTAATTAATAATTAAAATATTTAGTACTAATGACGATGCCAACTCTCCTTAACAAAACATTATTATCGACTTTTCTTGCTGTTGTTTTTTCGCAAACATCCATTGCGCAAACGATGAGTGCAGCTGTATTTACAACGAGCAAAGATTCTGATCGACGAATTTCTAAAACTGAAACGCTTGCTTTTAAATCTCAAGCTCAGCCTTTAGAAACTGAGTTGTTTATATATCTTGATAAGAACAAAAAGTTTCAAGAAATGGTTGGGATAGGCGCTGCCATTACTGATGCAAGTGCTGAAACATTTGCAAAAATGTCGGCCGAAAAACAGAAAGAAGTAGCTGAAGCGTTTTTCACATTAGACAAAGGAATTGGATATTCGTTGTTGAGAACAACTATTCACAGTAGTGATTTTTCAAGCAATAGTTATACCTACGTAACAGAGGGTGATAAAGAACTGAGTACATTTTCTATTGCGCACGATGAGCAATATAGAATTCCCTTGATTAAGAAGGCATTTGAGTTGAGTAAAAACAACATGGTTTTGTATGCATCTCCTTGGAGCCCTCCTGCATTCATGAAAACTAACAACGATATGTTGCGCGGGGGAAAATTAAAACCAGAATACAATCAATCGTGGGCGAATTACTACGTGAAGTTTATTGCTGCATACGAAAAAGCCTCTATACCTGTATGGGGATTATCCATTCAAAATGAACCAATGGCTACTCAACGTTGGGAATCTTGTATATATACAGCCGCAGAAGAGCGCGACTTCCTAAAAAACTACTTAGGCCCAACCTTATGGAAAGCGGGCTATGCCGACAAAAAAATTATAATGTGGGATCATAACCGCGATTTAGTATTTCAACGCGCCACAGAGCTCCTAAGCGATCCAGAGGCAGCAAAGTACGTATGGGGAATTGGCTATCACTGGTATGAAACCTGGAGTGGTAGTGAGCAAATGTATGATAACATTAAATTAACTCAAGAAGCATATCCAGATAAAAAAATAATATTCACAGAAGGGTGTAAGGAATCGTTCAAGGCTACTAAGTATAAAGATTGGAACATTGGAGAGTATTATGCAACAAGCATGATTAAAGATTTTAATAATGGTGTAGTTGGTTGGACAGATTGGAATATATTTTTAGATGAAACAGGTGGACCCAACCATGTGCAGAATTTTTGCTTCGCTCCTGTTCACTTAGA
>CAJBVG010000130.1 GCA_903958995.1 uncultured bacterium
GTGATTACTCCTCGTACATTTTTCTGATTCAATAGTTCCAATACTGCTTCAGCCATCGGCCCGCCGAACTTTGGATCGGTACCTGTACCAAATTCATCAATTAATATTAAGGTATGTGGAGTTGCTTGTTGCAAAAACACATTCATGTTTGATATATGCGCACTATATGTACTTAAGTCGGATTCTATTGATTGATCATCACCAATATCGACTAATATTTTTTTCACCATACCCAATGTAGAATCAGGCGACATTGGAACTAACAATCCATGCTGAAACATTAACTGTATTAAGCCTATGGTTTTTAATGCAACCGACTTCCCTCCTGCGTTCGGACCGGATATTAATACGATTCGTTGTTGATCATTAATCTTGGCATTTAATGGCACTACTTTTTTCTTCAGTGCTGCAAAATGTAAGGTTAATAAAGGGTGACGAGCGTTAATCCAATCGAAATTAGATTCCTTTTGAATGATGGGTAAATGAGCATCCAAACGTAATGCAAATAAGGCTTTAGCTCGAATAAAATCAATAATACTGATGAAACTATGGTATTGCTGTAAAGCAGGTAAATACGGTCGAATCTCATCCGTTAATTGAATGAGTATTCGAATAATTTCACGTTTCTTTTGGTATTCTAAATCTCGAATACGGTTATTCAACTCAAATACTTCCGTAGGTTCCATGTAAACGGTTTGCCCAGTAGAAGATTCATCTAAGATTAATCCTTTCGCTTTACGCTTATATTCTGCCGAAACTGGGATTACCATTCTTCCCTCACGAACGGTTAATTGTCCGTCGGAAGTGTATCCCTCTTTCTGCCATTCTTTAAAAATTTGTGTGATGCGTTTACGTACATCAGATTCTGCAGAATGAATAGATTGAATGATGTCTTTTAATTCAGATGATGCATTCGGTTTTATATGTCCTTTGGAATCAATAATAGCCTCAATTGACTTGATTAATAAGGGATCTACGTGAATGTCGGTTGTTAATAATTCAATAGCTGGATATAAACCTTCCGAGTCTTTTATAAATTGTAAACACGCTTTTACGGTATGTAAGGCATAGTTTAATTTTAAGAATTCTTCTTCCAACAAATATGTTCCTTCTACTCGAATTCGATCGGCGTAACTGCGGATATCGAAATAGTTTTCTGAAGGGAAATTTCTACCTGATACTAATATCGCTTTAAACTCATGTGTTTGATTAAGCAATTTTTGCAGTAAATCGAAATTGGTAATGAACTGCATTTTATCGACCATAGTTCGTCCCATCGGACTAATACAATCTTTTTTAATTTCTTCCTTAATTTCTAGAAAGCCAAGTTTATGTTGAATTTGATCTGGAAACAGCATCTTACTTTAAGTGATAAGTTTCCGTTTCTTTTCTACTCATCTCTTCAATCATCTTGGTATAAATCTCTTCTAAGAGTTCAGGATTATTGGTATAAAAGGTTAAGCTCTTTTGAAATTGAGCTTCAGAAATGTGATATTTTTTGAAAATAAACTCGTAATAAGTTTTATTATTGATGCTAGTTGAATCGGCATTTAATGTTTTTACACCCGATTCAGCAATGTGAACATCCATCATAATAAACATCATACTGTCTTTTGCAATAATACCATCAGGTATCTTAATGGCTGATTTAGAACAAGATGATATTATAAAAACAGAAAGTATAGCGAGTATTAATATTCCTATATTTTTCATACACATTACAAACGATTAAGCATCTAATTTGTTAAATTTGTCACAAATGTAAAGATAATGAGCATTAGAGAGAATATTTTAAAAATTAGTAAAGAATTATCCGTTCTGGAAGTAAAATTGATTGCCGTATCCAAAACGAAGAGTGTTGAAGATATTATGGAAGCCTATGAAGCTGGGCAACGTGTGTTTGGAGAAAACCAAGTACAAGAGATGGTTGAGAAATATGAGGCACTTCCTAAAGATATACAATGGCATCAAATCGGACACCTACAAACCAATAAGGTTAAATACATCGCTCCTTTCATTCACTTAATAGAATCTGTTGATAGTTTGAAATTATTGCAAGAAATCAATAAACAAGCCTTAAAAAACAAGCGTGTAATTGATTGTTTACTGCAAGTGTATATAGCCGATGAAGAAACTAAATTCGGCTTAGGATATGATGAACTGATTGAATTGCTACGTTCTGAGGAATACCAAGAATTGAAAAATGTTCGTATCGTAGGATTAATGGGAATTGCTACAAATACTGATGTAGAACGTCAAATCAACGAGGAGTTTAAAGAGCTATCGGTATTGTTTACAGGCATTAAGCAATCCTATTTCCGTAAAGAAGATTCATTCAAAGAAGTATCCATGGGCATGTCGTCTGACTATAAATTAGCGATTGAGAATGGTAGTACAATGGTTCGTTTAGGCAGTACACTTTTTGGTAAACGCGTTATCAAACATTATAAAAATAAAGAGGATGAAAATTAGAAGAGCCACCCAAGCCGATTGTCCTCGTTTGTTAGAATTAGTAAATGAGCTGGCAATTTTTGAAAAAGCACCGCACGAAGTAACCGTTAGCCTACAAGAATTTGAGAATTCAGGATTCTCTCAACACCCAGTATGGTGGGCCTTTGTAGCCGAAAATGAAACAGAAATTATTGGTTTTGCTTTATATTACATTCGCTATTCTACTTGGAAAGGTTGCCGTATGTATTTAGAAGATATTATTATTACTGAGGAATACCGTAGTAAGGGAATAGGTACATTATTGTTCGATCGATTGATTGAAGAAGCAAAAGATAGAAACCTACACGGCATCTCTTGGCAAGTATTGGATTGGAATGAATCGGCTATCGATTTTTACAAGAAGTATAATGCGAAGTTGGATCCGGAATGGGTCAATGGTTCAATTGAATTGTAAATTCTAAATTTTAAGTTGAAAAAATGAGTTCTAAATTCTAAGTTCTAAGTTATGTTTAAACGAAATACGAGGTACAAACTACGAGGTACGAGGTACGATTTACGAGGTACGAGTTACTTAATACTTTGTACAGTCTACTTAGTACTTTCTTCATGCAATAACAATTCTGGTTCATTTAAAGAGAATACAGATACCTTAACATATAAAGTGAATGTCGAGTTCTTGGGAGATACCAATGAAACCTATGCTCGTATAAGCTATCCGTATTTTTTGGATGAGGATGAAAATACGGGGATAAATACATTTCTGCTTACTCAGTATACTAAAGGTACTTCAAGTTCAAGTTTTAAGGACTTATGTGCTTATTTCATTAAACAACATGATTCTATTTATGTCGATACTTTTGAATCAACAAGAAATTGGGTGAGTGAAAAGTCGATTAACGTAAAATTTCAACACTACCCTTTCATTTCATTAAGCACAACTTGGTATGAATTTACGGGTGGTGCACACGGAAATCATGGTACTATTTTTACCAATTACAATTGTGAAACCCAATCTGGCATTACGATTCAGGACATATTCGATGCGAAGCAGCATTTAGAATTAACTAAAATTGCAGAGCAAATATTCAGAAAAAATGAAGGTCTAAAAGAGACAGACGATTATAGTAATTACTTTTTTGATAATGGTAAATTTGTCTTACCTGATAATTTTTCGATTAGAAAAGATGGATTATTATTTCAATATGGAATTTATGAGATAAAGCCTTATGTGGATGGGACTACAGATTTGTTTGTTCCCTTTGATGATATTAAGTACTTAATTGGTGATCAAAGCATTTTGAGTGCACTAAATAAAATAGAAAATGGAAAATAGAAAATAGTAATTCTGAAATAATGTTTTTTTAACTTTTTTCTATTTATCTATTTTCGATTTTTAAAATAATACAAATAATGAATATTCACAAATTCGGTGGAGCATCCGTAAAAGATGCTAATTCGGTAAAGAATGTATGTAGCATTTTAAAATCATACGATAAGGAACAACTCATCGTTGTGATTTCGGCTATGGCAAAAACTACTAATGCTTTGGAAGAAGTGTGGAAAGCTTATTTAACTAATGATTCATCATTATCAAGTAAAATAAAGATTGTAGAGGATTTTCATTACGGAATGGTTGATGAATTATTTGGTACAGCACCTTGTACTATACGTGATGAAGTGGCTAATGTTTTTGTTGAATTAGATTGGATAGTGGAAGAAGAACCACTAGATGATAAATCATATTTATACGATCAAATAGTTTCTTTAGGCGAATTACTTTCTACTAAAATTGTAGAAGCTTATTTGAGAAAGATGGATTTGAATAGTAAATGGATCGATGCTAGAGAATATATTCATACCGACAATCATTACCGTGAAGGGAAAGTAAATTGGGAGAAATCAAAAGCAGCTATGCAAACTACACTCCCATCATTATATCAATCTTCTATTTTAGTAACTCAGGGCTTTATTGGTTGTACATCGGAAAATTTCACCACTACCTTAGGTCGCGAGGGTTCTGATTATACGGCAGCTATTTTTGCGAACTGTTTAGATGCAGAAAGTGTAATTATCTGGAAAGATGTACCTGGAGTATTAACTGCTGATCCAAAATTATTCCCAGATGCGATTAAATTGGATGATATCCCCTATGCAGAAGCTATCGAGATGACTTATTATGGTGCAAGTGTAATTCACCCTAAAACCATAAAACCCTTACAGAATAAGAAGATTCCTTTATATGTAAAGGCATTTTTAGCTCCAGATCTTGATGGAACATGTGTAGGTAAAAAAGATAATGTAAAGTTCGATCATCCTATTATTATCGTTAAGAAAAATCAGAAACTACTGAGTATTTCAACTAAAGATTTTTCATTTATTGCTGAAGAAAACCTTAGTGAAATTATGGGTATCATCAGTAAGCATTCGGTGAAAATTAACACCATGCAGAATTCTGCTATGACGTTCTCGTGTTGTGTAGATGATGATGACCAAGTAGAGGACTTAATCAATGATATATCGAAACATTATAAAGTATTTTATAATACTCCCTTAGAATTAGTAACGATAAGGCACTATAATGATGAAGTGATTCAGAAGATTATTGCCGGTAAGGAATTGATTTTAGAACAACGAAGCAGAAGCACCATTCAATTAGTACTTCGTAATAAAAGCTAGTCGAAACGATAGATATCCTTTACCTGATCTGAATTATCATACGAACGTTGTAAATCGTGGATAATACCATCGGCAATATCATAAATCCAACCGTGTACGGTTAATTCTTGTTTGCTTTTCCAAGCTTGTTGTACTACGCTCGTTTGACAAGTATTTAGAACTTGTTCTTGTACATTAAGTTCACACATTCTGCGGAACTTCGTATTCTCATCCGCAATATTATTTAATTCATTTTCATGGTGACTATACACCAATTTAATCTGGCGAAGCCAGTTATCTAGTAAGCCGTATGAATTTTGTTCCATGGCTGCTTTTACACCACCACAGCCGTAATGACCAACGATAATAATGTGTTCTACTTTTAAAATAGCAACTGCATATTGAAGAACAGATAAAATGTTCATATCCGTTTGTACCACAACGTTTGCGATATTACGGTGTACGAACATTTCACCTGGTTCTAGTCCAACGATTTCGTTTGCTGGAACTCGACTATCTGAACAACCTATCCATAAATATTTAGGTGATTGAATATCGACTAAGTGCGTGAAATAATCATCACGGATACTTAGTTTTTCTTTCACCCATTTCTCATTGTTTTCAATGAGTTTGGATAAATTGTGTGCTTTATTCATATAGTTTAGAATTCTCTATTTACATCAAAACTTTCTAGGTAATCGGCAACACGACGAACAAATTGTCCACCTAAAGATCCATCAACCACACGGTGATCATATGAATGAGAAAGGTACATTTTGTGACGAATAGCGATCATATCACCATCTGGAGTTTCAATAACTGAAGGCATCTTACGAATTGCTCCAACAGCCATAATTGCTACCTGTGGTTGGTTGATAATAGGTGTTCCCATTACGTTTCCAAAAGAACCCACATTGGTTAAAGTATATGTACCACCCGAAATTTCATCAGGTGTAAGTTTATTTGAACGTGCACGGTTAGCTAAATCATTTACTGCTCTTGTTAAGCCAACTAAGTTCATTTGATCGGCATTTTTAATAACAGGTACAATAAGATTACCGCTAGGTAAAGCAGCAGCCATACCGATGTTTATGTTTTTACGTTTGATGATTTGAGTTCCACTCAATGAAATGTTAATCATTGGGAAATCTTTAATTGCTTTAACCAAAGCCTCAATGAATATTGGTGTAAAGGTGATTTTCTCTCCTTCGCGTTTTTCGAATTCTTTCTTCACTTTCTCTCTCCAACGAACTAGGTTAGTAACATCAGCTTCAACAAATGAAGTAACGTGAGGAGAAACGTGCTTACTCATTACCATGTGATCGGCAATTAGTTTACGCATTCTATCCATCTCAATTATTTCATCGCCATTACTAGCTGTTACTGTTGGAGCTGTAATTTTAACTTCAGTTGGAGCACTAGCTTTAACTGCAGCCTTTGGAGCTTCTGTAGAAGCTGCGGCAGCTGAAGTACTTGGTTTTCCTGATGATTTAGAAGCCACGTAATCCAATATATCTTGTTTCGTAACACGACCTTCTTGGCCAGTTCCTGTTATTTTATCTAATTCAGCTTGTGAAATACCTTCACTGCTAGCAATACTTTTTACAAGTGGTGAGTAAAAACGATTTTCTGAAGATTGTACAGTTGTAGCTGCAGGAGCTGATACTATCTCCGCTACTTCTTTAATGATAGGGGCTTCTACTGCTGCTGCTGGTGCAGAAACACTTGCTGAAGCTGCTTCTGTTTCGATGATGGCTATAACAGCACCAACCTTAACTACATCGCCTTCATTAAACAATGTTTTAACGAGTTTACCAGATACCGGTGATGGAACTTCAGAGTCTACTTTATCAGTAGCAATCTCTAATACCGATTCATCGCTATCAATACTGTCGCCAGCATTTTTAACCCATTTAATGATTGTTGCTTCGGCAACGCTTTCTCCCATTTTAGGAAGCACTAATTCGTACTGAGCCATAATATAAAAATGTTATTAAGCGCAAAAATAAGCTAATTTGTTAAATCCTCAATTTTATTCTTCTCTTATCAATCTAAAGAGCATATAAAGTGCCTGAACAGCTGTGCGTTCTATATTTTGCATTCTTAGGTTTCCGAACTGAAATTTCTTACTTACCACGTGATTAGGTGTTGCCACCGCAATCCAAACCGTACCTACAGGCTTATCTTCGGTACCACCATCGGGGCCAGCAATACCCGAACAAGCAATTGCATAATCAGTTTTAAAATGCTCTACAGCACCCTTTGCCATCTCTTCAACTGTTTCTTGACTAACTGCACCGCAAGTATCTAAGGTACTTTGAGTTACGCCAAGCATACTTTTCTTTAAATCGTATGAATAAGAAACTGCTCCACCTTCAAATGCTCTAGAAGAACCCGGTATACTGGTAAACAAATGACTAATATAACCACCAGTACAACTTTCGGCGGTAGATAATTTTTTATTGTTTTTGATGAGGATATTTAGAATTGCTTCTTCAAATGAAATGTCCTCTTCAGCTACTACATTTTTGTGAACACGTTCAGAAATTTGTTTTTTGTAATTCAAAATTTCATTAGGATCATATGCTCCATCATAATTTGCAGTTAAACGCATTCGGACTTGTCCTAATTTTGGCAAATACGCAAGCTTGATATGCGATGGTAATGCATTCTCAATATCTTCAATTTCTGTTGCTAAAAATGATTCACCAATGCCTACTGTTAGTATATTTTCATGTATTAAAGTATGTCCGATGAAATTTGATTTGATATAAGGTAAAACCGAAGATTCCATAATAGCTTTCATTTCGAAAGGAACGCCAGGCATACTAAAAATATGTTTACCATTTTCCTGGAAATGCATACCGGGTGCTGTACCTTGTGGATTCTGTATAATGGAGCAATTATCTGGCACTTCAGCTTGTTTTCTATTGACTTCGGTTACTGGTCTGTGGAAACGAGCGAAGATGCGTTCAACATTAGCTAATGCTTCTTCATTCAACACTAACTTCGCATTGAAATATTCGGCTAAAGTGTGTTTTGTAATATCGTCTTTCGTTGGACCTAAACCACCTGTTATTAAGATAATGTCAGCACGTTTTTGAGCTTCATTTAACGCATCAATAATGTGTTGCTTATCATCTGAAATCGATGTGATTTGCTTAACACGAATACCCAATTCATTTAACTGTTGAGCCATCCATGCTGAATTCGTATCAACAATTTGTCCGATTAAAATTTCGTCGCCTATGGTAATGATTTCGCAAAGCATGTTAATTTAATATGTTAATATGTTAATGGGATAATATGTTAATCTAATATGTTAATATGTTAATGGGATAATATGTTAATTTAATATGTTAATGGGATAAATGTTAGTTTTCATTAACATATTAACATATTATCCTATTAACATATTATTTGCGTCCAAACACTTTCTTCAATATATCACTCACTCTCGCAGCTGGGTCTTGTCTGATTTTAAGTTCTTCTGCTGCTACTAAAATGAATAAAC
>CAJBVG010000131.1 GCA_903958995.1 uncultured bacterium
AACATATTAACATATTATCCTATTAACATATTAAATACCGCTCTCCTTCAATAGCCAACACAGTATTCGGGAATTCTGTTTTGGCTTCTTCGAGGAGTGGTTCGATGTCTTTGTATCGTGCGGAGAAATGTCCAATCATTAGTTGTTTTGCGTTTGCTTTTTTAGCTATGATTGCTGCTTGTAATGCAGTGGTATGGTAGGTTTCAGCGGCTCTATCAATAAGGTCGTGAAGGAAAGTAGCTTCATGATAGAGGAAATTTACACCATCTATTTGTTCCAAGAAATTTTCATTGTAAAGTGTATCCGAGCAATACGCAAAACTGCGAATTGGGTTGGGATCAAATGTTAACTCTTGGTTGGGAATTGTATTTCCGTGTTTATCTGAATAATCTATACCATTTTTTAATAGTGGTATGTATTCCAATGGAATGTCATACTCTTCCATTTTTGCAGTATTGATTTTTCGTTTACGAAGTTTCTCTTTGAAAAAATAACCAGTAGTTGGAATACGATGATTTAAAACAATAGTTTCTACAATTACATCATTGTTTTCAAAAACTTGTTCGGAGTATTCGGTATGCGTAAAATGGTAAATAACTTCATAACGAAGTTTGGTTTCGGAAACCATCAATTGCAAATCTATAATCTCTTTTAGCTGTGGTGGACCGAACACATGAATTTCTTTTATACGACCATTTAAATGCATGGTAGATAGTAATCCAATTAAACCGAGGTAATGATCACCGTGTAAATGAGAGATGAAAATATAATCGATTTTTGATGATTTAATTTTAAACTTATTCAATTGATTTTGAGTGGCTTCACCGCAATCAATTAAATAATATTTATCATTAATGGTTAGCAATTGAGCACTAGGATTTCGGTTATAAGCAGGTGTAGCAGAACTGCTACCTAATACAACAACTTCGAAATTACTCATGCTAAACTATAATTATTCTTCTCCACCCATCTCTTTACGCAAATCTCTTTCAATTTCTTCCATAAAGATAAAATCTATTGCCTCGGTAAGGGTTGGAACAATATTGAAATAATTATCGGTAGAGGATAAGCTAAGTAGTTTTTGAATTTCAGAATGAACACCAGTTAATACAAAAGTGCCTTCATAATTTCTGCATAAACGGTTCGCCGAAAGCAATGCAGTTGCACCTGATTCATCAACGGCATGTACGTTACTTAAATCTAAAATGATGTTATATATACCTTCGGTATGTATAAGTAATAACTCAGACTTTAGCTTTGGCGCTGTTTCAGAGTTTAACTCTTCCACATCTAAAGGCTTTATTAATACGTATTTCTCGTGTTTATCTAATTCGAATTTCATACTACTAAATTACAATAAATTTATTTTAATAATTCAGATAATGCTGAATTCACGTTCTTTTCAATACGTTCGTTAACATTTGATAAGGGTGCTTTCTCAAATGTGTTACCAGTAATTTGTTCGAAAAGCTCAATGTATCGATCCGAAATCTCTGTTATTTTAGCGTCCGTCATTTCTGGGACTTGTTGACCATCTTTCCCCTGAAATCCATTTTCGATTAACCATTGGCGAACAAATTCTTTCGATAATTGCTTTTGTTCTTCGTTATTTTGTTGACGTTCAGCATACCCATTAGCATAAAAATAGCGCGAAGAATCCGGTGTATGAATTTCATCAATCAGATAAATTTTATCGCCAATTTTACCGAATTCATATTTAGTATCTACAAGTATTAAGCCTTTTTCAGCGGCCATCTCTTGCCCTTTTTTATATAAAGCCAAAGTGTAAGCTTCTAATTGAGCATACTCAACTTCAGTCACTAAACCTTTTGCAATGATATCTTCTCTACTGATGTCCTCATCATGCCCCTCGTGAGCTTTAGTAGTTGGTGTAATAATAGGATGAGGCAATTGATCATTCTCTTTTAATCCTTCTGGTAATGCAACTCCACAAACACTTCTTAGTCCTGCTTTGTATTCACGTGCCGCATGCCCAGCTAAATAACCACGCACCACCATTTCTACTGGATAGGTTTCGCAACGTAAGCCAATGGTAACAGATGGATCAGGAACAGATACTACCCAGTTCGGTACGATATCTTTTGTAGCCATTAAAAAGTGTGCTGCAATTTGATTCAGTACTTGTCCTTTGTAAGGTATTGGTCGAGGTAAAATAACATCAAAAGCAGATATACGATCGCTCGCATGCATTACTAAATATTGATTGTTGATGTTATAGACATCACGTACTTTCCCGCTATAAAATCCTACTTGATTAGGGAAATGAAACGTTGGTTGTTTTAGAGTTGACATGGAATAAATGGTATTAAAAATTTTCCTACGATTTACTGAATATCTCCGTAGGCTTCAAGAATTTTCTTCACTAATTTATGGCGAACAACATCTTCACCAGTAAGGTAAATAATATCGATACCTTGAATATCTTTTAAAATATTGATGGCTGGCTGTAAGCCTGACATTGATTTCTTAGGTAAATCGATTTGTGTAACATCACCAGTTAAGATAAACTTCGCTGTTGGACCCATACGTGTTAAAAACATTTTTAACTGCATGTCTGTAGCATTTTGTGCCTCATCTAAGATTACAAATGCATTATCTAGTGTACGACCACGCATAAAAGCTAAAGGTGCAATTTCGATAGTACGATTCTCTAAGTACAGCTTTAATTTATCAGCAGGAATCATATCATCCAAAGCATCGTAAAGCGGACGTAAATATGGATCTATTTTCTCTTTTAGATCACCAGGTAAGAAACCTAAGTTTTCACCAGCTTCTACAGCGGGGCGAGTTAATATGATGCGTTTAACTTCTTTATTTTTAAGGGCCTTCACTGCTAAAGCTACAGCAGTATAGGTTTTGCCTGTACCTGCAGGGCCAATAGCAAAAAGGATATCATTTTTCTCGCAAGAGGTAACCATTTTTTTCTGGTTCTGTGTGCGAGCTTTCACCACATTACCGTTCGGACCGAAAACCAAGGGTTCAGAATCGTTGCCAGTAATGGACACATGAACATGTTTCGGTTCATGATCTGTTGTAACACTTCCCAAAATAGATTTTAACTCATCTTCCTTTAAGTGATTGTACTTTTCGAAATGTTGCATAGCTGAATCCATCTTCTTTTGAAGTAGATCTAGCATTTCATCATCACCAATAGCCTTTAGCTCATTACCACGAGCAACGAGACGCAATTTTGGAAAAGCTTTCTTTAAAACATTAAGCTGTTCATTTTCAAATCCCCAAAATTCTGGCGGATTAACATTTTCGAGAGTAATAATGAGTTCGTTCAAGGCAGTTTACGATTGTTTAAAATAAATAAAATGGTTAATGCTAAAATAATTATTTTTGGAGGAATCTTATAAAGCAGTTACCAACATATGCCAATAATCACCCTTACAACAGACTTAGGTATCAAGGACTTTTACCTTGCTGCTGTTAAGGGATTCATATTAAGCAATTTGCCGGAAACTAAGATTGTCGATATTACCCATCAAATCCCTTCTTTTCACATTACCCAAGCAGCTTTTATTTTAGGAAACGCTTATCACTACTTCCCAGAAGGTACAGTTCATTTAGTCAGCGTTGATAATTCATACCAAGCAGATGCTAAATTTATTGCATTAAAAGCCAATGGTCATTACTTTATTGGTCCAGATAATGGAATTTTTTCTTTGTTCTTACCAAATGAAAGTATAGAGAAAATTGTTAAAATTAATTTGAGAATTCTTGATGATTACAAGCATTTCCCAATTAAAGATATTTTGGTGAAGTCTGCAGTGCATTTAGCTAAAGGAGGTTCAATGGAATTCCTTGGACGAAAAATAAATCATTTGAATGTTCGTACTATCATACAACCTGTTATTAATAAAGATCAGATTAGAGGAAGTATTATTTATGTTGATTCATTTAAGAATGCAATTACCAATATTACTCGAGAGTTATTTGAAAAAGAAACTGCAGGTAGACCATTTACAATTTTATTTAAAAGAAGTGAAACCTTAGAAGTAATACATACGCAATATTCCGATGTTCCTGAAGGCGAGAAATTGTGTTTGTTTGGAATAACCGGATATTTGGAGATTGCCATAAACAAAGGCGAAGCAGCCACTTTACTAGGCTTACATACTGGCGAAGCCATCATCATTAATTTCAAATGATAACACGAATTGTAAAAATGACATTCGACCCATCGAAAGTCGAAGATTTCTTAGTGGTATTTAACGAATCATCTGATTACATTAGAACATTCCCTGGTTGTATACAAATGCAATTACTTAATGATATCAATCATCCCAACATCTATTACACGTATAGCCAATGGGAATCGGAAGAAGACTTGAACAACTACCGAAACTCCGCACGCTTTAGGGAAATATGGGGGAAAACGAAGGCTAATTTCATTGAAAAAGCTGAAGCTTTTTCAATGAAATTAATATGTTAATATGTTAATAGGATAATATGTTAATTCAATATGTTAATTTGTTAATAGGATAATATGTTAATTCAATATGTTAATTTGTTAATAGGATAATATGTTA
>CAJBVG010000132.1 GCA_903958995.1 uncultured bacterium
CATATTAATCCGTGTATTTGTACCCTACTCCCCTAATCGAGTGAAAATATTTAGGATGTTTAGAGTCTGCTTCGAAATATTTTCTGAATGATAAAATAAAATTATCGATGGTACGTGTTGAAGGATAAACATCATAATTCCATACCGTTTCTAAAATCATTTCTCTTGATACGGCTTCACCTTTGCGTTCCACTAATAATTTCAAGAGCATGGTTTCTTTTTTGGTCAATGAAATTACTTCCTTAGTAATGTCATCAGTTAACTCGTAATTGTTAAAGTTGATAGTTTTAGAACCAATACGATAAGAGTTTAATTGTTTCTGCTCATCCGATTTCAATCCTCGCTTTACTAAAATACCTACGCGTAGTATTAATTCTTCGAGGTTAAATGGTTTCGTTAAATAATCATCAGCACCACGTTTTAATCCAGCCACACGATCTTCCGAGGTGTTCTTAGCTGTTAGGAACATGATTGGCACTTCCGTGTTTTCTAAGCGAATGGTTTCGGCCACTTTAAATCCATCGATTTCAGGAATCATGACATCAAGAATTACGAGATTTAGTCGTTCTTCTTTAAAAAGCTTTAATGCTTTTTTTCCATCGGTAGCGGTGGTTACATGGTAGCCTTCTAATTCAAGATTCAGTTTTAATGCTTCAAGCAAATGTTCTTCATCTTCTACTAATAAAATTCTATAGTTGCTCATGTTTGGGGTGTTTAGAAAATTATTTCAAAGCAAGTTCCTTGCGGTAAATTATTACTTATGCTGATGTTGGCATTATGGTTGGTAACTACCTGTTCTACGATAAACAATCCTAAACCTGTTCCTTTCGTTTTACGAGTCATTTCATTTCCCGAACGGTAGAATTTCTGAAAAATCTTTTTATGTTCCGTCTCTGGTATACCACAACCTTCATCACAAATCCTTAATCGTATATGTGTATCTATTTTTAAGGAGATAAAAATGCGTGTATTCTCTTGAGAATATTTCACAGCATTTTCTAATAAATTATTGATCATCGACCCTAAAGAAAATCGATCGCCAAATAAATCAATATCGGATTGTATTTCGGTAACGATTGTTCGTTTCCCTTGAACATTAATTTTGATACGATCTACTAGACTTGTTAAAAGCCCAGTAAAATCAATGTCTTCCTTAGGGAAGGTATAACTTCTATTTTCAATTTTACTCGCCAATAGCATATTCTCCACTAGATCATCTAATCGACCGATATCATCTATAGAACTCATAATAAATTGATCACGCTTCTCTTTTTCGAGATCACGTTTTAAAATGGTTTGTAAATATAATTTGATGGATGATAAAGGTGATTTTAATTCGTGAGTAACTGACAACAAGAAATTACGTTGTTGCTTATGCATCGCATTTTCCTTTTTCAATAGACTATGAAAATATACTGCCCCTACGATTAAAATCAAAAGGAAAATAGATCCTTCTCCTAAAATCATTTTCATTCTATCGGGTTCGGTTTTTACTAATAAAAATCCCCACCAAAACAATTCTGCTAAGGCGTATATTAATAAAATGTAAAATATAGTTACCGGTTTACGCAACATTATTTCTTCGATCAAATACTACATCAAGCGATTCAAACATCGCACGTTTTGCTTTCTCCAAATCTATTTTAGAATGGGCAGCCGATACAAATCCAACTTCATAACCAGAAGGACCTAAATAAATACCTCTGTTTAATAATTCACGATGGAACACTTTAAAATTATCCATACTTGCAGGATCAATTTCTGCAGAAGAACGAATCGTTTCTTTATCAGTAAAGGCAAACCAAAATATACTACCTACTCCAATTACTTTAAATTTATAGCCTTCCGCTTCTGCATAACGTTGTAAAGCAGAAACAAACTCATCTGTTTTTTTATTGAGTTCTTTGTAGAAACCAGACTGACTTAATTCGGTAAGTTGTGCAATACCTGCTGCCATCGCTACTGGGTTACCCGATAAAGTTCCTGCTTGGTAAACTGGACCTAATGGAGAAACAGTATTCATAATCTCTTCTGATGCTCCATACATGCCTACAGGTAAGCCACCACCAATAATTTTACCATAAGTAATAATATCAGGTTGTATTTGGTAAAGTCCTGCAGCACCTTCAAAGCCTACACGGAAACCCGAAATCACCTCATCAAAAATCAATAAGGTATTATTCTCCGTACAAATTTTACGAAGTGCTTCGAGGTATGATTTTTCTTGCAATAACAAACCATTATTTGCAGGAATAGGTTCTATAATTACACAAGCAATTTGATTTTTAAATTGTTCAAAGGCTTGAGTTAATGCTTCTAAATCATTTAATGGAAGCACAATAGTTTCTTTAGCATAAGCCTCTGGAACTCCAGCAGAGCTTGTCTCTCCGAAGGTTACTAATCCCGAACCCGCTTTCACTAAAAGTGAATCTACGTGACCATGGTAACAACCTTCAAATTTTAAAATCTTATCGCGTTTTGTATATCCACGAGCTAAACGGATAGCCGACATTACCGCTTCGGTACCTGAGCTTACAAAACGAATTTTTTTGATGTAATTATTGTTTGATAAAATCAATTCAGCTAATTCATTTTCTAAAGCTGTTGGCGCGCCAAAAGACATTCCACTTTGTGCAACTTCAAAAACTTTCTCACGAATTTTTGGATGATTGTGACCCAAAATTAATGGGCCCCATGAACCACAGAAATCAATAAATTCATTTCCATCGGCATCCCATACTCTGCAACCATCGCCACGCTCAATAAACAAAGGCGTTCCGTAAACAGATTTAAATGCACGAACAGGAGAGTTTACTCCTCCTGGAAAATATTTTTTTGCTTTTTCAAAAAGTGCTGCCGATTTCTCTCGCGAAATATCTTTTTTATCTGTAGTATTTACAGGTTGTTCTTCTTCTGAATTGAATATTTTTTTTAATCCGTCTAACATATTGTTCGTTTGCTCGTATGCTCATGTGCTAGTGTGCTCATGATAAGTTGTGCTAATTCTTAATTCCTAATTCCTAATTATCCTTATAGCCAACCTTTTTCAAACATTTCTCTGGTGTGGTAACTAATAATAATATTAGCACCAGCACGTGCAAAGGCGTACATGTTTTCTAAGGTTAACTTTTGCTCATCAATCCAACCATTTTGTGCTGCTGCTTTTACCATAGAGTATTCTGCTGATACGTTGTAGCAAGCCACAGGGAGGTTAGTTTGTGCTCTTAAGTTACTAATTACATCTAAATATGCCAAGGCTGGTTTTACCATCAGGATATCTGCCCCTTCCATTTCATCTAATTCTGCCTCTTTCATAGCTTCACGGCCATTTCTGTAATCCATTTGGTACGATTTACGATCGCCTTTATTTGGCGCTGAGTTAGCTGCTTCACGGAACGGACCATAATATGCTCCGGCAAATTTCACTGCATACGACATGATTGCTGTATTCACAAAACCATGTGCATCTAATCCTTCACGCATCGCTAAGATTCGTCCATCCATCATATCTGATGGGGCAACCATATCTGCTCCTGCTTGTGCATGTGTTAATGCCATTTTTGTTAATACTTCTAAGGTCTCATCGTTATCAACATAATCATTATGTATAATTCCACAATGACCGTGAGTGGTGTATGCACATGTGCAAACATCTGTAATGACATATAGATCTTCACCGAATTTACTTTTCAAGGCACGAACTGCATCAGCTACTACTGAGTGCTCAGCGTATGATGATGAAGCATCTTCTGTTTTATTTTCTCCAACACCAAACAATAAAATTTTATTTACTCCAACTTTTAATCCTTGTTCAACATCCTTCACTAATTCGTCTACTGAGAAATGATTAATACCAGGCATTGCATCAATTGGATGTTTTATGCCAGCTCCAGGAACAACAAAATATGGATATATAAACATGTCTTTTGAAAGACGAGTTTCAGCAACCATCTCACGGATGATTGGGTTCTTACGAGTTCTACGAGGTCTTGAAATCATTGTATTATGTACTTTGTATTATGTAAAAAGTGTGCTGTTCGTCGAAGCGTCCTCGCTTCGACATTTATTTTAAATATTTTTTGTCGGAGCGAGGACGCTCCGACGAACTTAATATCATATTAAATCAACACATTAACCACTGCATCTAAAAGACCAGTGTCATCAGCGCGTTCGGCGATGGCATGTACTTTAATGTCTTTAAGCGTTAATGCTTCTGCAGTGCTTGGCCCTATGGCAACCACTTTATTTTTAATCGTATGTAATGTATCTGAAAATGCGGTAACATTTGATGGGCTGGTGAAAATATAGACATCAGCCTCAGGAAGAAAAACATTTTCTATTGATATTGTTTCATACACATCCACTTGCTCCACAAAATGGTGACGAGATAGAATTGAAGAAACCGATTGTAAAGATTGAATAGCCTTAGGAAATACGATACGTTTACCATCGGCAAATTTACTTAAGAATTGTGCGGCAACTTTTGCAGGGTCTGATGATGTTCCAGAGAAATCAACTTTTAATCCTTTTTTGGCAATTGCTTTTTCTGTACCAGGTCCAAAAGCTGCAAACTTTACATCTTCTTTTAAAATTGGATTTTGAGTAAAGAAATGTTGAACAGCATTTTTACTGTTAAAGAAAATAATATGTGTATCCGAAAAATCTAATTTTGGTAATGCAATAGTATTCGTGTGTATTCCAGTGATGCCGATTAAGTTTGAATCTTCAGCAGCTAAACTAGTTTTCAAAAAAGAAACGTCATCAGTATTTCTACTGATAAAAATATTTTTTCCTTTTAACACATTAGCATTTAAAATAGCTAATGCTTTTTCGGCCATTCCATCTGGAGAATTGGATTCCATATATAAACGTTGTGGGATTTGATCAGCATCTTCTGCTTTTGATACCCAGAATTTATAGGTTCCATTTTCTTCGATAGCATATGCACCTAATGGCATGTGGCAACCACCTTCAAATAAATTCAACAACTTACGCTCAATACCAATACAAGCTTGTACTTGAGCTTGGTGAATCCCTTTTAAGAATTCTAATAATTGGGTATCCGTTTCTCTAATTTGCAATGCTAATACACCTTGTGCAGGTGCAGGTACAATCTTTTTAGGGTTTACATCAACTACAACAAAATCAGATAAGTCGAGTTGTAAACGGCTTACTCCTGCTTTCGCTAATAATATGGCATCAAAATTTCCTTCTCTTAATTTTTGAATACGAGTAGGCACATTTCCACGAATATCTTTAATAATTATGTCATTTCTAAACGAGCACAACTGTGCTTTTCTACGTGCAGATGAAGTACCAATAATGGCATTCTTTTTAAATCCGAACTCTAAGGTTGCATCTGCTGCTTCTTTACGAATTAATATCAATTCCGATGGATCTTCGCGTTCTGAAACTGCTGCAATTATTAGTCCTTCGGGAGATACAGTAGGTAAGTCTTTATGCGAATGAACGGCAAGGTCGACTTCATTATTTAACAAAGCATCTTCTAGTTCCTTGGTGAAGAAACCTTTGCCTTCTAACTTATCTAAACTTAAGTGTTGAATTTTATCGCCTTGCGTTTTGAAGATTTTAATTTCAACGTCTGCTCCTAAAGCAATGAGACGATCTTTGATGTGATGGGCTTGCCAAAGAGCTAAATCACTCCCTCGCGAGCCAATTGTAATTTTAAATTTTTCCATTAATTTCCGCGCACCTTATTCCTTGATGAGAATATCCTTCGCCATCAACATAGGAATGCTAATATATTTTTTTTCCATGTAATTTAGAACTTTTTCCAATATATCCTTCGATTGTTGGTCAAGTTCATTAATATCTTCTGCGAAAACAGAATTGACGGCGGTATTTCTTATCTCTTTTATCGTTTGCGGAACAACTTGCATTGCCAACTCTATTTTACGTTGACGAACGAGTGGACGGAATTCATTTAGGTTTAACTCAATAATATGCTCTGCATGGCATAACTCTCCATAACGCTCGTCCATGTTGCGTTTAATGGTTTCTTGTATACTTTCAATATTGATAAAATGAACTGGATTGTTTTCAATTACTTCAGGTGCTGTATCATTTGGAATCGCTAAATCTAAAATGATTTTCTTCCCTTTTTCTCCATTTAATAACCCTGCATAAATTTCAGGTGTAATAATGGGGTCTTTTGCTGAAGTGCAGGTAATGATAACATCAAAACCATCTTTATAATTACTTAAGTCCGACAAAGGAAGCGCTTTGCCTTCTAGCTCGTTTGCTAAAAGTTGAGCTTTTTCGAGGGTGCGATTAAACACCACGAAGTTATTAAGTTTTTGTTTCTTTAAATATTTTGCAAATAATTGATTGGTTTCTCCAGCTCCAATGAATAAGAAACGAGTATCATCATTGATGGCACTGTTTTTCAATAAACGGTATGCTATAGAAACTACTGAAATTGGTTTTTCTGAAATTTTTGTATCAGTATAAATCTCTTTTGCAGTTTTCACTACACGATTCATACACAATCTCAAAAAATCTCCTGTTAATTTCCAATCGTGGCATTCATCAAATGAACGACGAACTTGAGCAAGAATTTCTTTTTCTCCAACCACTAAGGAATCTAATGAACTCGACACTCTCATTAAGTGAATTAAAGCGGCTTCATCTTGATAAACAGATGCAGCATTTCTAATTACATCAATATTATCGAATTTATTAACGGTAAGATGGTTGATGATTTTATTTAAGATATAATCGTTTACATCACTTTCTAAAGTGAACACCAATTCAACTCTGTTGCAGGTGCCGATGTAAAAAAGCTCTCCAATATTTAATTCTTCTTTTAAGGAAGTTAAAATTTGTTGTTTCTCTTCAGGAGCTAGAACAAGTTTACCAATCTCTTTAAGATCAAGGTTCTTGTGGGTGAATGCTATAATACGTAGATTTTTCAATCTTTTTGTGCTTAACTCTATGTACAAATTAACCTCTAATAAAGGATAAGTATGTCACACAATTGTCAGAGCAACAATTTAGATGAATTATAAATAAGAATGTATTATGAAGATAAGATTTCGCCTAAACGAAGAAGGTTCATATCGATGTCCTGATTATGTTTAATGGCCTTTTCGAAGGATGTGTAATGTATATGATTATTTACAATTCCAATCATTATTTGTACTCTCCCAGCAAGCAAAGCTTCTACAGATGCAACTCCCATTCTACTACCAAGTACTCTATCTAAGCAGCTCGGGCTTCCACCACGTTGCATGTGGCCAAGTACACTGACACGGATATCATAATGATTAAATTTAGCTTTAACTTTTTCGGCAATCTGATAAGCACCACCAATTTCGTCACCTTCTGCTACTACCACAATCATTGATGTTTTTTTGCGTTCCCATCCTTTACCTAACATATCCATAAGTGCATTTTCATCTGTTTTCGACTCTGGTATTAAGGTCGCTTCTGCGCCACCTGCAATTCCTGAATATAAAGCGATAAAACCTGCATCTCTACCCATCACTTCTACGAAAAATAAGCGATCGTGTGAATCTGCTGTATCACGAATTCTATCGATAGCTTCCACAGCTGTATTCACAGCCGTATCAAATCCTAATGTATAATCTGTACCGTATAAATCGCAATCAATTGTGCCAGGTATACCTACAAACGGTATATCATGTTCTTTATTGAATTGCACAGCACCAGTAAATGTTCCATCACCCCCAATTGCAACTACTGCATCAATACTATGTTTTTTTAGTTGCGCGTAAGCTAATTCTCTACCTTCAAGAGTTCTAAAACGATCACTTCTTGCTGATTTTAAAATAGTACCACCACGTTGAATAATATTACTTACTGAATGAGATTCCATTGGGAAAATATCCCCTTCTATCATCCCTTCATATCCTCTTCTAATTCCATACACTTTTACTCCGTATGATAAACTAGCTCTCACTACTGCACGAATAGCAGCATTCATACCTGGTGCATCACCACCTGAAGTCATTACTGCAATCGATTTTATTGGACTCGACATATTGATTTTTAGATATAAACACCTAAAGATAAGAAATGTTATTTAATTATTGTAAAAAGTACACTAACTATTTTTCAATCCAATTCCCATCTTCTTGGATGAGTTCTATTAATTGATCAACTGCATTTTCGGTATTTACGTTCTTGCGAACCACCTCTTTACCTCTATATAAGGTAATTTTCCCCGGACCAGTACCCACATAACCATAGTCGGCATCGGCCATTTCACCGGGTCCATTTACAATACAGCCCATGATTCCGATTTTAATGCCTTTTAAATGATCGGTTCTAGAACGGATGAGTTGAGTTGTTTCTTGTAAGTCGAACAAAGTTCTACCGCATGAAGGACAAGAAATGTATTCGGTTTTAGATATACGTGTTCTGCTGGCTTGTAGTATTCCGAATGAGATTGAATTCACTACTCGTAATGATAAATCGCTATCGGTTGAAAGCCATATTCCATCAGAGTATCCATCAATTAGCAAGGCACCAAAATCAGTAGCTGCATAGAGTTGTAATTCATCAAGACTTAAATGATGATAGTTAAAACGAGGGATTACTGGAATATTAAAAGTATGTGAAGTTAATTGATAAAATACCTCTCGAACATTGGACATTTGATGATAACCTGTACCTTCTAAGATTAAGCAAAGCGAAAGGTCTGCATTCATTTTAGTTAACTGTTCATCGTTTAATTCATTTGCTTTTGCTTGTACAAAACGCAATTGATTAGCAGGTAACTGGTTTGAATCATATTGAGCAATTGACATTAAGGGAATCGTATTTTCGATATCAGGATATTTACTCCAAGTTGAAAAATTAATTAACTTCTTTAAATTTCCTGGGAAAGTGTACGATGGAATAGTATCGCCTAAGTAAGCTATATCTGCTGCTTGATCACTAATATTATACTTATCTAATAACTCAGAATACGCATATCCAATTTGAGACAATTGCAAAGGTTCATTTAATGTTAAATGTGATAAATCTGCAATTATTACAGGCACATGATGCCCGCCCATTAAAGATAAGTCGTGAGAAATTCTTCTATTATACTCGTAAGGATTAAAATGCTCTGGTAACACAAGATCATTGGCTACATTATTTTTCAAAGCTTCTTTGGTTCTTGTATTGTATCGATCTGCTAATGCTTTAGCAACAGGTATTTCAAATTCAGGTTCTTCGGTTAATGATACACGAATTGTATCGCCTATGCCATCTTCTAATAAGGTGCCGATACCTACAGCCGATTTTATACGACCATCTTCTCCATCACCAGCTTCGGTTACGCCTAAGTGTAAAGGATAATTCATCCCTTCTTTGGCCATGGTTTCAATGAGTAAACGATATGCTTGAACCATTACTTGAGCATTACTTGATTTCATGGAAACCACTAAATTGTAGTACTGTAAATCCTCACACATACGAATAAATTCCATTGCCGATTCTACCATGCCTAGAGGAGTATCGCCATACCAGCTCATAATACGATCAGATAAAGAACCGTGATTTGTACCAATTCTCATGGCAGTCCCGTATTCCTTGCAAATTTTAACTAGAGGTTCGAACTTTTTACGAATACGATCTAGTTCTGCATTATATTCAATTTGTGTATAATCAATTTGTTCGAATTTCTTTTTATCAGCATAATTACCCGGGTTCACACGTACTTTTTCAACAATACGAGCGGCAGCCTCAGCGGCATTGGGCGTGAAATGGATGTCAGCAACCAAAGGAACATTATAACCACGCTTACGCAGTTCTTTTTTTATCTCTGCAAGGTTATTGGATTCATTAACACTAGGAGCTGTAATTCGAACATATTCACAACCTGCATCTACCATACGAATAGTTTGTTCTACCGTAGCAATGGTATTCATTGTATCGGTAGTTGTCATGGATTGAATACGAATAGGATTGTCGCCACCCATCGGAATGTCGCCAACATTCACAACTCTAGTGGTATATCTTTTATATTGATTAAGAGAATTACAATACTTCCCTTTTAGCTCTGATAATAATTGGATGGATTTATCTGACATCTTTAATAACCTATATACTGCGAAATAACAAAAAAATAACAAACTAGTTTAAATAAAAAAGGCCTGATTTGAAAAATCAAGCCTTTTTTATCGCAAAATTTACATTAATAACGCTCTATAGTAACACTAGACATGCCTGCATCAACAGTAATATTTATTAAATTTCCTTTTCCATTGTAATTATCAGATTCATAATATCCATCTGTTTTCTTGGTGAAACCAGTAAGATCTTCTGATGATAGAACAGCATCCATTTGTACACGACAACGAGCAGATTTCGGTACTCGTAAGGTAACACTAGAAGCTCCAGCATTAATATCTACATCAGTATTAGATGCTTTATCAGAAAGTTTCATATTTACAGATGCTGCACCTGCATCTAGGCTGATTTTATTGACTATATATTTAGAAAAATCGAAGTCGATTGCTCCTGCACCTATCTCAAAATCAAAACTCCATTTTAAATTTGGATTTAACTTTACCTCAACTTGATTCTCAATATTGCCATTATTAATTTTGATTTGATTAGAGTTCAATTTCATTTTGATATCGTCCACCGAATCAGTTCTCACTTTTTCTAAAACATAATCACCTTTACGAGTTTGAGTAATCGCATCAATTAAATTAGAAGTAGTGTCTTTTAGTATAAATTCTGCAGCACCACCTTCAAAAGTTAAATGCGCATTAGTTACACCTTCTTCTAACGGAATATTAAATTTTTGAGTTTTTAAATCAGCAGAATCGAGATCCGAAGAATCAGACCAGCTGAATGAATGTGAAGTATTACCTTCTCCTATTTCAATAATTTGATAAAAGAAAATTGAGATAACAATAGCTGCAATACCATTGAATATCCAAGGATTCATGGATGTATTTTTAGATAGGCTACTTAAACCAATCATGATTAACAGTAGAGGCCATAAGCTCGCTACTTTTCCCCAATTTATAGTGATGGGTAATAAATTAAAATTATGTACTACGAGGATTAATCCAATTAGGATTAAGAAAGATCCCCAAATGAGTTTTCTTGAGTTCATCGTTATTTAATGCTTTTATGTTTATTGTTATTCCAAATTACACCAACACCTACAGCGACTAAAATTAGTGGCCATAATTTGTGAAATTCAAACCAAGGAATAAATTCATCTGCTAAAAAAATTATACCTAGTGTTAGTAGAACTAGTCCACCAATAACACTTTCGTTATTTTTCTTTCTTTTGCCGAAACCTTCTTGAACAGGTTGAGTTTCTCCCGATTCATTAACTGTATAATCAACTGTTGGTTCATTAAACATTACTTTTTTCTCAGGAACAACAATCCATAATATAACATAGAGAAGTACTCCTGTACCAAAACCAAAGAGAGCAACTAAAAACAAAGCTCTTACAAGGGTAACATCTACATTAAAATAATCTGATAGTCCAGCACAAACACCTCCAATTGAAGATCTCTGTTTGTCTCTATAAAGTTCTTTTGCCATTTTTATTTAGGTTTATTTTTTATCAAAGATGTAGGTAAAAAGCGCACTCGTAAAGTACTTGCCGTTAAACGGAGAGTTTTAGCCGATGAATGGAATAAAAAGAGTACTAAATTATCTGACCGTGTTGTGGACGAATAATTATTTCTTCTAAACAAGCCCCTTTTGAAAGATTTGCGGCCATGTAAAGAGCTTCTGCGATATCATTTGCCATAATAAAACGTTCAGAATCTACAGTAGTACCATCCCAAGATGCCGTTAATGTTGATCCTGGTATTATTGCTGTTGTTTTTACTTCGGTATGGATTAAGGATTCTCTTAAGGTTTTAATGAATCCATATACCGCATATTTACTAATACTATAGGCAAATGCTTCTTTTACCGGATTTATATTTGCAACTGAACATAAGCTAAAAATATGACCTTCGTTTTTTTCTAGCATAGGCTTAAGTAATGCTTTTGTTAGGTAGTAACCAGAATAGTAGTTAATATTCATCATCTTTTCCATTAAGATGTCATCTTCTTCAAATATAGTTGAAGGTTGATAGACGCCTAAATTATTAACGACAATTTGCGGGTAATTATCTTCGATCTGTAGAATATCTAATATTTTATGAATCTGTTTTTTTTCTGCTAGATCGGCACTAATACACAGTATATCGATGGAATAATTGGCTAACAAACTCCTTTTCTGCTCCTGTAAGTCTTTATCTGAACGAGCAATTAAGATTAAGTTGTAATCATTGGCTGCAAATTTATGGGCAATAGCATTCCCAATCCCTTTTGTAGAGCCTGTTATTAGGATTGTTTTTTTGTGTTTATTCATGATTAATCTTGCTTAATGAATGATTTCAAGGTCGAATTTATTACTTTTACTTTTATTACTTGAAATTATGTTTCTATATCACCTCGGAAGATACGTATTGCTTTTAAAAAGTGCTTTCACAAAACCAGAAAAGTTTGATGTTTACTGGAAAGAAACCTTTCGTGAAATGAATGTTATGGGAGTAGGTTCCTTAGGCATTGTATCTATTATTGCTGTTTTTCTTGGAGCTGTAACTTGCGTACAAACTGCCTATCAACTAGTTAGTAACTTAATCCCTCGTGAAGTTATCGGTCAAATCACACGTGATTCTACAATATTAGAGTTTAGCCCTTCTATTACAATGCTAGTGCTCTCAGGGCGAATAGGGTCTAATATTGCTTCTCAAATTGGAACGATGCGTGTAACTGAGCAAATTGATGCACTCGAGATTATGGGTGTAAATACTACAGGCTTCTTAATACTGCCTAAGTTAATCGCCGGATTGTTCATTATACCGATGCTTATTGTATTCTCAATGTTTTTGAGTCTAATTGGTGGTTATGTTGCCGGTACGCTTTCGGGAGTTATTTCTCCACAAGAATATGTAGGTGGAATTTTATTAGATTGGAATCCTACTATATTAATTGTTGCACTTATAAAAACCTATGTGTTTGTATTTTTAATGATAACGGTTTCAGTATATCATGGGTATTACACTGTTGGTGGTGCGTTGGAAGTAGGTCGTTCGAGTACAAAAGCAGTAGTTTACAGCTGTATCTTAATTCTTTGTTGTGATTATTTAGTAGCTCAACTTTTCTTATAATGATAGAGTTAAAAAATATATATAAATCATTCGACACTAAATCGGTTTTAGAAGATGTTAGTGTAAACTTCCAACCTGGGCATACCAACCTAATTATAGGTGGAAGCGGTTCTGGTAAAACTACTTTGTTGAAATGCATGGTAGGATTACATGAAGTAAATAGTGGACAAATTCTATACAGTGGTGAAGACTTTTGTGGATTAAATTTCAAAGAGCGCATTCCCATTCGAAAAGAAATTGGAATGTTATTTCAAAGTTCTGCTTTATTTGATTCGATGACAGTTGAAGAGAACTTATTATTTCCACTAAATATGTTTAGTGAAATGTCGTTTTCAGAAAAAAGTGATCGTGTTGATTTTTGTTTGAAAAGAGTAAACCTTGATAATGTACGAAAGCTAGCACCATCTGAGCTTTCGGGGGGGATGAAGAAACGTGTGGGAATTGCTCGTGCAATTGCTATGCAGCCTAAATATTTATTTTGCGATGAACCTAATTCGGGCTTAGATCCAAAAACATCTATTGTAATTGATAACCTCATCAAAGAAATTACGGAAGAGTATAACATCACCACTGTTGTCAATACACACGACATGAATTCGGTGATGGAGATTGGTGATTTTATCATCTTCTTACATGAAGGTAAAAAATGGTGGGAAGGAACGAATGAAGAAATTAGACATACCGATAATAAAGAATTAAATGAATTTGTATACGCTAGTAAATTCATGCGCATGCATTTATAGTGATCTATAATGGATACTATTCAAAGGACATTAGTTTTATTTGCACATCCTCGATTCGAAAACTCGAGAATTCATGCAAACTTATTAAATCATATTAGCCAATTACCAGGCGTTCGCATTCATGATTTATATGAATATTATCCTGAATTCAACATCGACATAAAATTCGAACAAGAATTATTACTTGAACACGACATCATCATTTGGATGCATCCATTTTATTGGTACAGTGCACCACCTATTTTAAAACAGTGGATAGATTTAGTTTTAGAACACGGCTGGGCTTATGGTAAAAATGGAAATGAATTAAAAGGCAAAACTATTTTTAATTGTATATCATCTGGAGGTCCTAGAGAATCATATCAAAAAGATGGGTTCCATAACTACACCGTAAATGAATTTCTACGTCCGTTTGAACGCACAGCAACTTTATGTCAGATGAACTACCTCCCTCCTTTTTTTGTACATGGTAGTCATAAAATTTCGGACGAAGAATTAGAGAATTTAGGGAAATTATATCACGATGTCATCAAAAAAATCACTCAAGAGATAATCATACTTTCAGAAATTCAGCAATATGATTATCTTAATGATTGGATAGTAAACCGATAATGGCCGAAGATTTTTTATTAAGTGCAATAATTTTTTTAGGAGCAGCAATTGTATGTGTTCCTATCGCCAAAAAAATTGGTCTGGGCTCGGTATTGGGTTATCTTATTGCTGGTATACTCATAGGTCCGTTTGTTTTAGGTTTTGTCGGTCAAGAAGGCCAGGATATCATGCAAGCTGCTGAATTTGGTGTGGTAATGATGTTATTCCTAATTGGGTTAGAAATCAACCCTAAGGAAATTTGGGTAATACGTCGTTCAATTTTTGGAATAGGATCAATTCAATTAGCACTTAGTTCTATAGTCATTGGCGCAATTTTTCATGTATACTATGGTTTATCGCATGCCACTTCATTTGCTATTGCATTATCATTAAGTATGTCATCAACCGCTATTATTTTACAAACATTAAAAGAAAAAGGATTAAACAAATCGAGTGCTGGTCAGGCAGCATTTTCTGTCTTGTTATTTCAAGATATCATGGTCATTCCAATTCTAGCATTCTTACCATTACTGGTAACTTCAGATATTAGAAATGATACTTTAGAACAAACATTCATTAGCAATTTAAGTCCACTGTTAAAAACCATTACTGTTTTAGGTGCGATGGCTAGTATCATCGTAGTTGGATTATTTATTGTTGCACCATTAATGAAAATGATTGCAAGAACTAGGTTACGTGAGTTATTCACCGCTACTGCACTTTTTCTCGTTATTAGTGTAGCATATGTAATGAAACTTGTCGGAATTAGTCCGGCACTAGGTACTTTTTTAGCTGGTGTTGTTTTAGCTAATAGTAGTTTTCGTCACGAATTAGAAAGTGACATAGAACCCTTTAAAGGCTTACTTCTTGGACTATTTTTTATTGGTGTAGGTTCAACCATTAATTTTCAATTAATTTACCAAAAACCTGTTTTAATCTTCATGTTAGTGTTGTTAATAATGCTAATTAAAGGAATCGTATTGTTTTTAGCAGGTAAAACATTTAAGATTAAATTTGACCAAAATATTCTCTTTGCCATTCTCCTATCTCAAGTAGGTGAGTTTGCATTTGTATTATTAAATTTTAGTGGGCAATTACAAATTGTTAGTCCAGATTGGACTGAATTATTAATGGTTGTTGTGGCAATTAGTATGACCTTTACTCCGATATTATTATTGTTAAATGAACGATTGGTGGATCCATTTTTTGGAGTGAAAGAAGCTGCAGAAATAAAAGAAGCTGATAATATCGACAATCAACATTCAGTAATTATTGCAGGTTTTGGACATTTTGGTAGTACCATTGGTCGGTTTTTAAAAGCGAATGGGATAAAAGCTACCATTTTGGATAACGATAGTGATCGTGTGGAATTATTACGTAAAATGGGCTTCGAAGTATATTATGGTGATGCCACAAGAGTTGATTTGTTAAAATCAGCTGGAGCTGAAAAAGCTAAAATGTTAATCGCTGCGATAGATTCCCCGGACATCAATCACGAGGTAATTGAAGTGGCGCGAAAACACTTCCCGAACTTAAAGATTATGGCACGAGCTCGAAATCGATTTGATGCCTATGAAATATTAGATTTAGGGGTGATGAATATTTATCGTGAAACACTTTACACTTCTGTACACATGGCAGTTGATGTTCTACATGAGCTTGGAATCAGACATTATACTGCTACGCGTAAAGCGCAAGATTTTATTCGATATGATGAAGATGCTATGCGCAAACTAGCTTCATCTCGTCACGATACAAAAACTTACATTCTAACCGTTCGAGAACAAATTGAATTGGAGGAGAAGCTGCTTTCAGAAGACTTACACCAACAAATGACGGAAAGGGATAGCGCTTGGGACTCGGCGACACTTAAAGGGTGATCTCTTAGCTTGATGCTGGACTACTGGATTCTAGACTACTGGACTAATTAATATTCACAAAAATCGAGGTACGAGCTTCGAAGTAAGAGCTTCGAAGTACGAATTACGAAATACGAGCTTCGAGTTACAAATTACGAGGTACGATTTCTTATATTTGCGCCATGATACAATCCCTTAGCCCAGAACATTGGGAAGACTACGAGCTTATTGATTGCGGAAATTTCGAGAAATTAGAACGATTTGGCCAATATATTACGATTCGTCCAGAACCACAAGCGGTTTGGGACTCTTCAATGCCAATGAAAGAGTGGGAGAAAATTGCACACGTGAAATTCTCATCAAAAAGCAGTTCTTCGGGAGAGTGGATTAAACTTAAGCAGATGCCCGACAGATGGCATATACGCTACAAAACAAACCATATCGACATTAAACTAAGGTTAGCCTTAACTTCTTTTAAGCACGTTGGGGTATTCCCAGAGCAAGCAGTAAATTGGGATTATGCAGCGAAAGCTATAAAAGCGATGAAGATTGAGCAACCCAAAGTATTGAACTTATTCGCTTATACGGGCGGTGCTTCCTTGGCAGCAAAATCTGCAGGTGCAGATGTTACACACGTTGATTCCATTAAACAAGTGGTTACTTGGGCAAACGAGAATCAAGAACTTTCTGGATTAAGAGATATTCGTTGGGTAGTAGAAGACGCTTTGAAATTTGTTAAACGCGAAGTAAAGCGAGGTAAGAAATACAATGGTATCATTTTAGATCCTCCTGCATACGGTCACGGACCGAATGGTGAGAAATGGAAACTAGAGGATAGTATCAATGAAATTATGAAGGATGTGGCAGAACTTGCCGATGATAAAAACTTCTTCTTGATTTTGAATACTTACTCATTAGGATTTTCATCTCTAATCGTAGAAAATTTAATAAGAACATCTTTTAGAACTACAACGAACTTAGAAATCGGGGAATTGTATTTACAAGCTACAAAAGGAACTAAGTTGCCTTTGGGTGTTTTTGGAAAACTAAATTACTAATTGATTAAATTTCTAATCAATAAAAATCGAATACATATATAATGAGCAATTTTATTTCAGCGGAGAAATTAGGACATCAATTTCACGACCGTTGGTTATTTAAGGATTTAAACTTTGGTATTAATGCGGGACAACGTATTGCCATAGTGGGTGTGAATGGTGCAGGGAAAAGTACCTTAATGAATATTATTGCGGGCGAACTTGATCCTAGTGAAGGAAAGATGATTCGCAATAAAAGTATTCGAATTGGACATCTTGCTCAGGATCCAGTACCAACCTTGACATGCAGTATCAGTGATTATATTTTTTCGGATGATCATCCAGCATTAAGCTTGATTAAACGTTACGAAGAGGTTATTGAAAATCCTGATGGCAGAGAAGATGAAATCAATCATTTAATTGATGAACTAAGCGCAGCAGATGCTTGGGAATATGAACATAAAATCAAACAAATTTTAGGAATATTAGGTGTTCATCATTTAAAGCAAACCATCGATACCCTTTCGGGTGGACAAAAAAAACGTATTGCTTTAGCAAAACTTTTAATTGAAGATCCTGATTTATACATATTAGATGAGCCTACTAACCATTTGGATATCGACACGATTGAATGGTTAGAAGAGTATTTAAATAAAGGCAATAAAACGCTCATCATGGTTACGCATGATCGATATTTCTTAGATAATGTTTGTAATGAAATTATTGAGATTGATAGAGGAAGTGTATTCCCTTACAAAGGAACATATAGCTATTACTTAGAAAAGAAATCGGAACGCGAGGAAATGGATAAAGCTTCTTACGAGAAGAATAAAAACTTATGGCGTAAAGAATTAGAATGGATGCGTCGCCAACCCAAAGCTCGTACAACTAAATCGAAAGCACGTATTGATGCCTTTTCTGATTTAGATGATAAAACAAAAACTCTTCGTCCGAACCAAGAAGTGGAACTCAGTATTAAAATGAGTAACCAAGGAAATAAAATTCTTGAACTTCATCATGTAGCTAAAGCTTATGAAGAGAAAAACATCATTAACGATTTTAGTTATGTGTTTAAGAAAAAAGATAGAATTGGTGTGGCTGGTAAAAACGGATCAGGGAAATCAACATTCTTGCAATTAATTACCGAGCAAACACAACCTGACAAAGGGAAAGTTGTAGTTGGAGAAAGCACTGTTTACGGGTATTACAGACAGGATGGACTTGCATTTAATGAAGAGATGAAAGTTATAGAAGTCGTGCGTGAAGTAGCCGATTATATTATAATGGGTGATGGGAAACAATTAAGTGCATCGCAATTACTGACTAAATTTCTCTTCCCTCCTGCTAAGCAAAACGATAAAGTTTCTAAATTAAGTGGAGGTGAACGTAAGCGCTTGCAATTAATGCGAGTGTTAATGTTGAATCCAAATTTCTTAATATTGGATGAGCCTACGAATGATTTGGATATAGATACGTTGAACATCTTAGAAGATTTCTTGATGGCTTTTCCAGGCTGTTTAGTATTGGTGTCTCACGATAGATATTTGGTAGATAAACTAACCGACCCTTTATATATTTTTGAATGAGAA
>CAJBVG010000133.1 GCA_903958995.1 uncultured bacterium
AAATCACTGATATCAGTGGTAAAATTGTTTACCATGCAAAAGCAAATGGCTCACAAGCAATTTGGTATGGCACTAATTTTAGTGGTGAGAAAGTGACTAGTGGAGTATATTTAGTATTCTCTACCGACATTGAGGGCTTAGAAGTAATGGTCAATAAAATATTAGTCGTTCGTTAATGCTTCATAAAAGCAGAGGGATAATTTTAAGATCAACACCTTACTCGGAAAGTAGTTTGGTGGTTCATATTTTTACCGAAAAATTCGGAATCCAATCCTATTTAATTCAAGGTGTTCGAAAGAACAAATCAAAAATCAGAACATCGATGTTACAGCCATTGCACCTATTGCAAATGGTTGTTTATCACAAAGAGAATAACGGATTACAACGTATCTCTGAATTACGGAACGAACCTATTCTGAATAGCATTTCTATGGATGTGGTGAAAACATCGCTATCCTTATTCATATGTGAGTTACTATACCAAACATTAAAAGAACAGCCAGCAGACGAAGAACTATTTGAATTTATTTTTAAGGCTATCGAATTGCTTGATATTAGTGAAGAATCAGTAGCGAACTTTCATTTATGGTTTATGTTAAGGTATACTAAATACTTAGGATTCTTCCCACAAATATTAAGTAAGAACCACACTTTCTTCGATATGAAAAATGCTCGATTTGTTGATTCTATTCCAGAGCATCCAATTTTTATGAATGAATTTTGTAGTCAATTAATGCTACAATTAATGCAATCGAATTTCACCGAAATTCAAAATATAAAATTGAGCACCGAAAACAGAAAGCAACTATTAATGGATTTGATTCGGTATTATGAATGGCACTTGCCAGGTTTTAAAGGATTAAAATCACATCATGTGTTAGAAGAAGTGTTGAGCTGATATTGTGATTTGAATCATATTAGTATAAATTAAAATATTTACCTTTGCAGAGTGAAAAACTCCCTTTCCATATTCGTTGGACTATTAATTCTTCTGCTAAGTGTACAGAAGACTTTAGTGTTTTCGTTTTATGAATTAGAGAAAGATTATGTAATCGAACAACTTTGTGTCAACAAAGACGTGCCAGGCTCTTGCTGTAAAGGAAAATGTTTTATAGAAAAGCGAACTTCTGAAAAAGAAGCAGAAGGTATTATCATCAATGTGTTAAAAAACATCAAAGAAGATTTGTTTTTCAGCAAAACTACCATTTCTCATATTGCTATAGCAATTACTCAAACAACACAAAGTAGAGATCATTCAATTTTACTCAGTGCTTATCATACTAAATTATTAAAACCTCCTACCCACGCGTAATTTATTTCCAATAAATTATTATTCAATTACATTTTAAAAATATAAAATTACGCAAATGAAAAAACTATTCATGATAGGTTTAGGTGCATTGCTATTTATTACAGCATGCAAAAAAGAAGATACAACACCAAGTAATCCCATTAATCCAAACAACAAAGGATATATCACATTAGAGTACGATAATCGTGTTGGCGATTTAGGGTTAGTGCTAGACTCACCATTTTATACAAATGCATTAGGACAGAATTTTTCGATAACAAAATTTAATTACTTTATAAGTAATATCGTTTTGTTAAATGAAGATGGTTCTACTTATGTTGTACCACAAGACAGCAGTTATTTCTTAGTACAAGAAAGTGATGCCGAAACGCAAGAGATTATGATTCGTGTTCCTGAAGGAAATTATTCAGGAGTGAAATTCGTGGTAGGCATTGATAGTCTTCGCAATACTAAACCATTAAACGAAAGAACAGGCGCTCTAGATCCCGCAGGTACTGCAGCAGGAATGTATTGGACTTGGAACTCAGGATATATTTTCCTTAAAATGGAAGGGAACTATAATGATCCAAACGACACCGTTCTTACACGTCAGGATTACCTATACCACATTGGTGGATTTGGCGGTTTTTCATCTCCAACCATAAACAATATTAAAAACATCAATATGAGTTTCGGAACAGATCGTGCAGAAGTACGCCAATCAAAAGGGATTGCTGGTCCGAATGTACATATGTATGTAGATGCTGGTAAAGTTTTAAGTAATGGCACCAATGTTAATTTTAATGAAAATCCAATGGTAATGTTTGCTCCTTATTCAACAAGCATCGCA
>CAJBVG010000134.1 GCA_903958995.1 uncultured bacterium
ACATAATTTATCTAGCTATAAGGATTCGGCGTCAGCACCTGGCGCAACATTTTTCATTATTCCCTCTTTAATTGGATTAGATAAAGGTTTTATAGATCATAAGGATACCATTCTTAAGGTCAATGATAGCTCACAATGGTGTATTAATTTAATGACCAAAATAGGCCGCCAAGAAATATTAAAAGTGTTGGACTCCTTGCATTATGGAAAAGGTATTGCGAGTGCGGGTAACGCCCCTTTCTGGTCTGATCAATCTTTAAAAATTACGCCAGATGAACAACTTGGCTTGATAAAAAAATTGTATTTTAAAGAATTATTTTTTCAAAAAAAATCGCAAGAAAAATTTAAAAAAATGATTTTAATAGAGGATAATGCTAATTACCGTTTAAGTTATTTGTCTAGTACCGATACCATTGCACATCAAAATGCAAGCTGGTTGTTAGGTTATGTGGAAGAAAATCAGCATCCCTATTTTTTTGTGTTAAACACACATGCGAAAAATTCAGCAGATTTACTTGATCAAAACATTAAATTACTTAAGCAAATTTTACTGCAACAAGGGTTTTTAAAAGGAACTAGGTAAATTTAAGTTGTTTGTAAATTATTTATCTTTACCATTATTTATATGCAATACTATTGTAATTCGCTTACTTCTTATCAACGCCTCATTACTCGTGAAGTAAAGGTGGGTAATATTATAATAGGCAATGGACAGCCCATAAGGGTCCAAACGATGACCACGACCGATACCATGGATACAGATAAAACCGTGGATCAGGTGATTAAGTGTATCCAAGCTGGCGCCGAACTGGTTCGAATTACAGCACCTAGTAAAAAAGAAGCCGACAACTTAGCATTAATCAAAGCGGGGCTATTAGCCAAAGGATATGATATTCCATTGGTTGCCGATATTCATTTCACGCCCAATGCAGCGGAAATTGCTGCTACCATTGTAGCTAAAGTGCGTGTGAATCCAGGAAATTATGTAGACAAGAAAAAATTTGAACAAATTGAATATACCGATGCGGAATACTTAGAGGAAATTGAACGCATCCGAGAAAGATTCACTCCTTTGGTTCTTATTTGTAAGGAACATGGTACCGCCATGCGTATTGGAACCAATCACGGTTCATTAAGTGATCGTATCATGAGTCGTTATGGTGACACTGCCATGGGGATGGTTGAAAGTGCTATGGAATTTTTGCGTATTGCAAGAAGCTTGGATTATCATCAAATTATTCTAAGTATGAAATCAAGCAATCCGCAAGTGATGGTGCAAGCCTATCGATTGTTGGTACAACAAATGCAAAATGAATTTAATGAATGCTATCCTTTACATTTAGGCGTCACCGAAGCAGGTGATGGCGAAGATGGTCGTATCAAGAGTGCCATTGGAATTGGTACTTTATTAGAAGATGGTATTGGAGATACCATACGTGTTAGTTTAACAGAGGATCCTGAATTAGAAATTCCTGTTTGCATGGATTTGGTGAAACGTTACCCAGCCAATCGTTTAAAAGGGATTCAAAATATTCCAACAATAGAACATCTTCCTTATAGTCCCTTTGAATATAAAAGAAGACCAACCATAACAGTCTCAAATATAGGTGGCAAGCAGGTTCCTATTGTGATGGCTGACTTTAGACATAAAACAAATATCATCCCCGAAGATTTAATAAGTATTGGATACCAATATAATGTTGCTACAGATAAATGGACCATTTCTGATTCTGCTGCAGATTTTATTTATATTCCCAATGAAATTTTAAGTTTTGAATTACCAGGAACTTTGCGTGTTATTACCACACCCGAAAATTGGGAAATGGTCACTGACCGAACTAAATACTTACCCCTTTTTGATTTTAGAAACTATATTCAAGCACCTCGAAAAAGTGCTTTTGTCAATTTTGTTTCTATAGATTGTTATTGCACTAAAAATGGAATTAGGGACGAACAATTAATTGAAATTGCAAAAGACAAATCGGTTGTATTTTGTTTGAGTAGTCAGGTAGCACATGCCATGCCAGCCGTTCGTCGCATGATGATTCGTTTAATGGATTTAAAAATACAAACCCCTGTGGTATTGATGACCAATAGTGCCTGGTCAAGTACGGATGAGCATTTAATTCATTTTGCAACAGAAACCGGAGCATTATTTTTAGAAGGAATGGGCGATGGAATTTCTTTAGGCGTTACGTCGAAAGTAGCGGAATTAGCCAATCAGTCTCTTGAGGTTGGAAAAGTTTCAGGTCGTAATTATTTTAACAATCATTCATTAGAACAATTTTTGAATACCACTGCTTTTGGAATTTTACAAGCAACTCGAACACGCATTTCTAAAACAGAATATATTTCATGCCCTAGCTGTGGTCGTACCTTATTTGAATTACAGGAAACAACTGCTAAAATACGATCTGTGACCAATCATTTAAAAGGCCTCAAAATTGCGATCATGGGTTGTATTGTAAATGGTCCAGGGGAGATGGCAGATGCCGATTTTGGCTATGTAGGAAGCGGGGTAGGGAAAATTACATTGTATAAGGGTAAGGAAATTATGAAGCGAAATATAGACAGTGTTATTGCAGTGGACGAATTAATCCAATTATTAAAGGAGCATAATGCTTGGGTAGATCCTCCAAGCGTTTTGTCATAAATTCAATTGACATGTATCATATTATTTATAGCTTCTTTTATTTTCTTTCATTACTTCCTTGGCGGATTTGTTATGTCATCAGCGATGGG
>CAJBVG010000135.1 GCA_903958995.1 uncultured bacterium
GCAATACCTAAGTTTTGCAATTGCTCATAGCCTAACTTATAAATGCCAGTTGTGCCTATTCCTAATTTATACCAATTGCCAGATTGCAATACAGAATTATTAGCATAAGTGCGTGTTACTTGAGGGGCAATAGATTTATTAATTCCTTTTACGGCTCTTATATCAAATGATACTAATTTTTCAATTCCACCGCTTTCATTTTTGCGGTAGGGTAGAATTCGAATTAGTGTGCTTACCGATTTTTGTTCATATACAGGGCTAAATTCTAAAGTAGCCTCAGTACTAATCAATGTTTTTTGCAAAACGTCGAACTTTTGTAGTGCTAATTCGTATTTAGGGTTAACAATTTCGAAAGATTGATAGCTGCCTTTAAACTTTTCGGTATAAAATGATAGGTTTTTGTAGAAGTAATCGAAAGTTGCATCAGAAAAACTCTCTAACTGTTGGCTAGTTTTGCCATCATTATTAGAAATAGTTGCCATTTCCCATTGTATTTTACGAGCAAGGGAATTTTGAGCAAAACTGTTCGTAGTTGCACAAAAAAGGCTAAAAAATGCTATAATTGCTGTTAATCGATACATTTGGGTGATAATTATCGTCTTTTAAAAGGTTTTAAAAATACATTTTATTAAGGTTTAACACCAAAATAATGAAGCGAAAACGGATTTTTTTGAATTAAATTGCTGAAAATCCTATCAAAATAAATAATTTACTATATTTGGTGTTCTCACATAAAAGAGTAATTTTTAGAAAATTGTTTTAAGTTTCTATGTTAATGAAGCGATACATACTAACACTAGCTGGAATTTTAGGTTTAATGCAATCTTATGCACAAGATTTGCATTTTTCTCAATTCTACGCAGCCCCTCTGTATTTAAACCCAGCATTTGCAGGCACAGCAGGCGGTCCAAGATTTATTCTTAACTATAGAAATCAGTGGCCTGGCATTAATAACGCATTTAAAAATCTTGCATTTTCATACGATCAGTATGTTCCTGCAGTAAATGGCGGTTTAGGTCTTGTGGTTACTAATGATAACCAAGCAGGAGGTGTATTTAAAAGTACACGTGTTGCTGGTGTTTACTCTTATCAGTTAAAAGTAAATAACAAATTAACCATCAAACCTGGTATTTATACAGCATATTCAAACAATGCAGTAAATACAAATGGCTTGGTTTACCGTTATATCAATGGTGTTCCAGATTTAACATCTGGAGAAACATTTGGATCTAACTTAAGCACAAGCTTTGTAGATTTTGGCGCTGGAGCATTATTCTTCACTGAAAAAATGTACGGAGGTTTTGCGGTTGACCATTTAACAGAACCCAATCAATCTCTTACTGGTGGTAACTCACCGTTGCCTCGTAAGTATACTGCTCATTTAGGAGCATTTATACCAGTAGGTAAAAAGCAATACAATGCATCTATCTCACCAAACATTTTGTTTCAACAACAATCTTCTTGGAGTCAATTAAACGTAGGTATGTACTATAACCGTGGTCCAGTCGTTTTGGGTGGATGGTATCGTACAAGCTTTGTTAATGGAGATGCCTTTATTGGATTAGTTGGTATTAAATATGATATCTACAAATTTGGATATAGCTATGACATCGTGACTTCAGAGTTACGTGCGTCAGCATCAGGAGCTCACGAGATTTCTCTTTCTATCGAATTGCCACCGCCTAACAAAAGAGGTCATGCAAGGAGTTACAAAAGGGTAAATTGTCCTTCATTTTAGTATTTTAAAATAATAATAAATATATTTACTGCGTTTTTAAGGCAAATTTTAGCAATTACACAATGAAAAAATTGGTTAATTTTTCTGTCAAAATGATGTTAGTTGGGATTGCAATCTCAGCAGTTTCGTGTTCACAGAAATCATCAACTACCGGTTGGAATTACAACGATAAGAAAAACGGTGGTTTTCAAGTGTTCAAAAACGTTGAACAAGCTACTGGCCCGGGTTTAGTACTCGTGGAAGGTGGTACCTTTGTTATGGGTTCAATGGAACAGGACTTAATGTTTGATCAAGATAATTTGGAGCGCCGTATTACGGTTTCTTCATTTTATATGGATGAAACTGAAGTATCGAACATCAACTACTTAGAATATTTATATTGGTTACAACGTGTTTACGGACAAGATTACCCTGAAGTATTCAAAAAGGCACTTCCTGATACCTTAGTTTGGAGAAATCCACTATCGTTCAATGAGCCTTTCGTTGATAATTATTTCCGTCACCCTTCTTACCAAAACTACCCAGTAGTAGGTGTATCTTGGGTTCAAGCAAATGAATATTGCGCTTGGAGAACAGATCGTGTAAACGAAAGAATTTTAGTTAGCAAAGGAATATTGAAAGATAATCCTAATCAAGTTAACGAAGATAACTTCAATACTGATGCTTACTTAGCTGGTCAGTACGAAGGTATGGTTAAGAAAAATCTTAAGAACTTAGATCCAAATGGCGAGCCTACTCGTAGAGTACGCATGCAAGATGGTATCTTATTACCAAACTACCGCCTGCCTACAGAAGCAGAGTGGGAATATGCAGCTAAATCTTTAAAAGGTAATTCTAAATACGAAAACGTAAACGAGAAAAAATTATATTCTTGGAACGGTTTAGGTATGCGCGACGAAATCGGAAGTGGTAAAGGTATTATGTATGCCAACTACAAAAGAGGTCGTGGTGATAACATGGGTGTTGCTGGTTACTTGAATGATAGTTACGATTATACTGGTCCAGTAAAAGCATTCTTACCTAACGATTACGGTTTGTATAATATGTCTGGTAACGTTAGCGAATGGGTAATGGATGTTTATCGTCCTTTATCTCCAGAAGATAAAGATGATTTAAACCCATACCGTGGTAACGTATATAACAAACCTCAATTAGATGCTGATGGTAACATCGCAGAAAAAGATAGTTTAGGCAAAATCAAACGTTCTACAGATTACGATACTTATTCGAATCCTGACAAACGTGGCGACAAAGACGATGAGTCAATGTATGCTTACGGAGTAACTAGCATGATTAACAATAAAGCTAGAGTTTATAAAGGTGGTTCTTGGAATGATAGAGCTTACTTCTTAAACCCAGGTATGAGAAGATTTAAAGACGAAGAAGCTAGTACTGCTGACATCGGTTTCCGTTGTGCAATGGTTAGATTAGGTTCTTCTAACGGTAAAAAATTCAAGAAAAATTCGCCAAATAAATAATTTATTTAGCGTTAAAATATTCAGCCCCCTTTTTAAATATTGGGGGCTTTTTTTATGACAAAAACAGAAGGCGGATATCGTTCATTAGGGAATAGCAGCAAGCAAGATTCTTCTTTGCCTGTTATCTCCATCATCACTGTAGTTTATAATAGTGAAGAGTATATTGAGCGTACTATAAATTCAGTCCTTAAGCAAACATATCCTAATGTTGAACACGTTATTCTTGATGGTGCATCAAAAGACCGAACATTAGAAATCATTAGAGATTACGAAGAAAAAATTGCATTCTGGAAATCTGAATCCGATAAAGGGATTTATGATGCTATGAATAAAGCACAAGCTTTAGCTACTGGCGATTATGTGATGTTCCTCAATTCTGGTGATGAGTTCTTGAATAACGATATCCTTCTCAATTCCTTTCAATCTAAAGCAAATGCAGATTTATATTATGGAGATACCGTAATTACAGATGAGATGGGCCATGACTTGCACAATCGCCGTTTAAGACCACCACAGCAATTAAGTTGGAAAGACTTTAGGTATGGAATGTTGGTTTGTCATCAATCCATTATTATTAGAAAAGAGTTATCTCAAAAGTATAACACGAATTACAGAATAGCAGCCGATATCGATTGGGCAATTCGTTCGATTAAATTGGCAAAGAATATTGTGAATACTCAGCTCTCTATTTCGAAGTTTATGGAGGGAGGAATGTCTTCTATACATCATCGCAAAGGACTAATGGAGCGATATTCTATATTAAATAAGCATTTTGGGTATATCCCTAATTTCTTAGTGCATATCTATATGATTTTTCGCTTAATTCGCGATAAGATTATGCGCTAATAAACCCTTTTAAGGCAGTCCACCAAGTTACTTTCAATGCTTGATCACCTGATAGCTCTGATAAAGATGGGCATGCAAGGAATGTAGTATTCTCTACAAGAGTTGGCTTTAGAAGTTTATCACCACTGAAAGATGTGGAATTGCCAAAGCAAACTACCTTTTGGCCCTTTAATTCTTTACTTATTAATTCGAATTGATTGGCATTGATTTCTTCAGTCATGCAAATTGCTACCTCATTTTCGGCAAGTTTAAGACCAGTTAGGGTTTTGGCATATAAATCTTGTTCTAAATTACTCAAAGACTTATTGGCTGAAAATACCATAAACACTATATTTTTTGTATTTTCACCCTTTAACTGAAATAGAATTTCCGACTTGCTTTCTACGTTGGTTTGCAAGGGGTTAACTGGCACCGAGAACTCTTCTTTTATAAGGTATATAGGCTCTTGAAATAGTTGTTTCAAGGTTGATGTATCTGAACTTAATAAGGGATTATCCATGGCACGAAATTAAAAAAAGAAAAGTATATAACATCAAAGCTTTGTATTCGTTGTATCACTTTAAAAATTATTCTATTTTAGCACAACTTAATCAAAAAAGCAATAAAAAATTAAAAATGAAACGAATTAATTGGTACAAGCGTTTAGTGCTTTCTGTTGCATGCTCAAGCGTGGTATTTAGCTTATATGCTCAAAACTCGGATGTTTTGATGACGATAGGCAAGGAAAATGTAACGAAAAAAGAATTCGAATACGTTTTCAAGAAAAACAATAATAAAAATGCTTCAAATCCAGATGAGAAAAGTTTACGTGAATACTTAGACTTATACATCAATTTCAAGTTAAAAGTTATTGAAGCTAAAAGTTTAGGAATGGATACAGTAAATTCTTTCGTTAAAGAATTAGCTGGATATCGCAAGCAATTAGCTGCACCTTACTTAACTGATAAAGAAGTAAACGAAAAGTTAATCAATGAAGCTTGGGAGCGTTCTCAAAAAGAAGTTCGTGCTTCACATATTTTAATTACATGTGCAGAAGATGCATCTCCTAAAGATACATTAGCTGCATTTAATAAAATGATGTCTATTCGTAGAAGAATTGTTGACAAGAAAGAAGATTTTGCAAAAGTGGCATTAGAGGCATCTCAAGATCCAAGTGCAAAAACGAATAAAGGAGATTTAGGTTATTTCAGTGCTTTTGCAATGGTGTATCCTTTCGAAACAGTTTGCTATAATACTAAAGTAGGTGGTGTAAGTAATGTATTCAGAACTCGTTACGGTTATCATATGGTAAAAGTGTATGACCAACGTCCGGCTCAAGGTGAGGTGCGTGTTGCACACATCATGTTGCGTACAGGTGAAAAAGCTACCAAAGAAGATTCGTTAAAAGCGAAACAAAAAATTCAAGAAATTTATACTCGTTTAAATAAAGGAGAAAAATTCGAAGAACTTGCAAAGCAATATTCTGAAGATAAATCATCTGCTCGTTCAGGTGGTGTGTTGCCAATGTTTGGTACAGGTAAAATGGTAATGGATTTTGAAACACAATCATTCGCGTTGAAAAATGTTGGTGATTATTCAATACCTTTTACTACTCCATATGGTTGGCACATTGTAAGATTGGTAGAGCGTAAAGCTGCTCCAACTTTCGAAAAAGCTAAAGAAGATTTAAAAGCTAAAATTAATCGTGATTCTCGTTCAGATTTAAATAAAGTTTCTTTTGTTGCAAAATTAAAGAAGAGCTATCAGTACACTGAAAATGCTAAAGCATTAACAACGTTTTATACTGGAATTGATACTTCATTAGTAAAAGCAACGTTCAAAAAAACGTCAGCTAAAAATCCAAATGATGTATTATTTAGCGTCCAAAACAAAAAGTATTTAGTATCAGATTTCGCAGTATATGTAGAGTCAGCTCAAGGCTCAGTAATGAAAGAAAGCACTACAAAAGCGAAATTAGATTTGTATGATAACTTTACCTCTAAAGCTTTGATGGATTATGAAGAAGGTAAATTAGATGGTAAATTCCCTGAATTTAAATCGTTAATGGAAGAGTACCGTGATGGTATTTTATTATTCGAATTAACTGATCAAAAAGTATGGTCGGCTGCAGTGAAAGATTCAGCAGGATTAGAAGAATTCTTTAAAAACAACCAAGCTAAATACATGTGGCCTGATCGTTTGAATGCAACAATTTATACTTGCTCAAACGATGATATCGCTAAAAATGTAAGAAGCTTAGTGAAGAACAAAAAGATTAGTCAGGATTCTTTATTAAGAAGAGTAAATAAAGAGAACCCATTAAACTTAACTATCAAATCTGAAAAGTTTGAAAAAGGTGATAATCACATTATAGATGATATTGCTTGGAAAAAAGGGACAACAAAAAGCATTGCTGCAAACAACACTGTTGTATTTGTAGTAGTGAAAGAGAAACTTGCTTCGCAACCTAAATTACTTTCTGAAGTTCGTGGCGCAGCCACTGCAGAATATCAAAACTTCCTTGAGAAAGAGTGGTTAGATGTATTGAAAAAGAAATATCCAGTAAGTGTCAATGAATCTATTTTCAAAACACTACTAAACTAATAAAAGGGCTCTTCGGAGCCCTTCTTTACTATGATTAACAGAATCTACATATTATTATTAGTGCTCGGTTTTAGTTCTTGCCAGTTTATTCAGAAAACGTTTAGCAGCAAAGAGAAACCAGTAGCACGTGTGTTCGATTCTTATTTGTATCCATCAGATTTAGATGGTATTGTTCCTGAGGGAACCTCAGCTTCAGATAGCACTCTACTTGTTCAGTCTTATATTGAAAATTGGGTTAAACAAACGGTAATCCTAAAACAAGCAACAGAAAATGTTGAACTTCAACAAGAAGAAATTGATCAACAATTAGAAACCTACAGACAATCGTTAATCATATACTCATATGAGCAACAACTAGTAGCGCAGAACCTGGATACAAACGTTAGTGCCGCTCAAATAAAAAAGTATTACTACGACAATAAAGATAACTTTGAACTAAAGAAGAGTATCATCAAAGCAACGTATGCTAAATTCCCTAAGAATACTCATCGAATCGAAAATGCTAAAAAGTGGTTTAACTCTACAAAGAAAAAAGACCGCAATGAATTAGAAACATTCTGCATGCAATTTTCGGTGAATTATAGTTTGGTAGATACCAGTTGGATATACCTAGATGAATTATCAGCGACAATCCCATTGGATCGTTTTTCAGAGTCGTCTATTTTGCAAAATAATAATTACATAAGCTTTAGCGACCAAGAGTTTGTTTACCTTGTGAAAGTAAAAGACTTCATGTATAAAGAAGATTTATCGCCACTAGAATTTGAAGTGGAAAACATAAAAAATAGTATTATCAATAAACGAAAAATCGAATTGATCAATAAGATGGAAAATCAAGTGTATCAAAAAGCACGAGATGGTGAAGATATTGAATGGTATAAAGAAAAATAGAATGATAAGAAGAGTAGTGTTATTTTTTGCATTGGCTTTAGTAATTTCAACACAAAGCAGTGCACAAACAAAAAATGTAGACAAGATAGTTGCCATTTTGGGGGAGAACATTGTATTGAATTCTGATATAGATGGTCAATATGCACAATACATGGCACAAGGATATAAAGATAATGGTGATTTAAAATGCCAGATATTAGAATCGTTGTTGGCACAAAAAATGTTGCAAAACCAAGCGAAATTAGACAGTTTGGAAATTTCAGAGCAACAAGTTGAAGACGAATTAAATCGTCGTGTGAAATATTTCATGGCTCAAATAGGATCTCAAGAAAAGCTTGAACAATTTATAGGCAAATCGATTTTAGAATTTAAAGATGAATTGCGTGAAGATGTTCGTTCGGTAATTATGGCTCAAAACATGCAGCAAGAAATTACTCGTAAGGTAACCGTTACGCCAAATGAAATTAAAAAATTCTACGAAGAAATTCCGAGAGACAGTTTGCCTTTTTTCAATAAGGAAGTACAAGTAGGTGTTATTCTAAAAAAACCAGAAATTAGTGCAAAAGCAAAACAAGAAGCAAAAGATAAGCTTGAAGCTTTAAGACAACGTGTGGCTAAAGGCGAAGATTTCTCTACACTTGCTATTTTGTATTCACAAGATGGTTCAGCGAAAAATGGTGGGGAGCTTGGATTTGTTGGAAGAGGAGAATTGGTGAAGGCATTCGAAGCTGTAGCGTTTAAATTAAAACCAGGAGAATTATCGTCAGTTGTAGAAACTGAATTTGGATTCCATATTGTTCAACTTATTGAGCGTAGAGGGGAGCAAGTAAATGTTCGCCATATCTTAATAAAAGTGAATTATGATTATAATGATATTCTAAATGCTAAAAGATTTTTAGATAGTGTTTACAATTTAATATTAACTGAAAAAATTACTTTCGAAGATGCAGCATTAAAATTCTCTGATGATGAATCGACGAAAAATAATGGCGGTATGATGCAGAATCCTCAAGATGGTAGTACTCGTATTCCGTCAGATCAAGTAGATCCTGCTATATTTTTCCAATTGGATAATATGAAAGTTGGAGAAATTGCTCCTCCTGCTTCGTTCAAAACTCCTTCAGGCGAACAAGAATATCGCATTATTAAATTCATTTCGAAAACAGAACCTCATCAAGCGAATTTGAAAGATGATTATCAGAAAATTCAACAAGCTGCTTTAACAAGCAAGCAAAATAAAGAGGTAGCGAAGTGGTTCAGCAAACGTAGAAAAGAAACGTATATTAGAATTAATGAAGAATTCCAAACTTGCGAAAAGTTGCAACCTTGGATTACTGAAAGTGCAAAACGTGCTAAATAATTAATTATGTACAAGTCAGAAGTTGAAGCGTTAGATGCCTTGGCATCGGTTTATAAAGAAATTAAATCAGAAATTGCTAAAGTAATAGTTGGGCAAGATGATATTGTTCAATCGGTATTGATTTCTATTTTAAGTAACGGGCATTGCTTATTAGTTGGTGTTCCAGGGTTAGCTAAAACATTACTTGTGCAAACTGTTGGTAATGTATTGGATTTATCAAGTAATAGAATTCAATTTACGCCCGACTTAATGCCATCAGATATTACAGGTTCAGAAATATTGGATGAGCACCGTCATTTTAAATTCATCAAAGGTCCAATATTCTCTAATATTATTTTGGCCGATGAGATTAACCGTACTCCTCCTAAAACTCAAGCAGCTTTACTAGAAGCTATGCAAGAGAAATCAATTACAGCTGCAGGAGTGAATCATGAATTACCTAAACCATTTTTCGTATTAGCAACACAAAACCCAATTGAACAAGAAGGTACTTACCCATTGCCGGAAGCACAGCTGGATCGTTTTATGTTTAATGTGTTCTTAGATTACCCTTCTATTGCAGAAGAGGTAATGATTGTTAGAAACACTACGGCTAACCGAAAAGTAGAATTAAAAAAGATTATCAATCAAGAACAGATTTTATATTTCCAGAAGATTATACGCGACTTACCTGTTACGGATACTGTTCTCGAATATGCAGTAAACTTAAGTGCTAAAACTCGTCCAGGTAGAACGGAAGCCACTAAAATGGTAAACGACTATTTGAGTTGGGGAGCTGGTCCAAGAGCATCGCAATACTTGGTGCTTGGAGCAAAATGCCATGCCGCAATTCACGGGAAGTATTCTCCTGATATTGAAGACGTAAAAGCTGTAGCCTTACCAATTCTTCGTCATCGTATTGTGCGAAATTATAAGGCCGAAGCTGAAGGAATTACTGTTGAGAAAATTGTAGAAAGTTTACTTTAATCTAAGCTTGTTCCGACCGTATTCGCCATTCTTTAGGGAAGGTGTTATTCATCCTATTTCCCATTAGTTTAGCAAAGCCTAAGTAAGCATTTTCGTATTTCATTAAATGCCATCCTTTGGTAGAAGATTCCATATTGAATTCTTTCTTTTGCAAATACTGTATCGCTTGATCTTTGTCTAATTGTATCTCTTCAAAGAAGTTATTTTTATAATTCGACATCGCGTAAGCTTGATCGGGAATTAGCTCATCGCGAATAAGCTGACCCATATCTATTCCGAATTTTTTTATTCGCAATGATGTATTTAATAGTCCTAGCATTTCTTTGTGCAAGGCATTCGGGAATGCTAATGATTGATTGTTATGCTGAA
>CAJBVG010000136.1 GCA_903958995.1 uncultured bacterium
AATTTAAGTGATTGGGATAATGAATAACATAAAAAAAGTAGCTCAGTTTTTTACTAGTTTTTTGATGCTTGGTAAAAAGCAATCTCAACAGGATATTAATTACAGTTCACTTACCATGACCTTAACGGTAAGTTTCGATGCTAAATTTCAGATTGGTAATACTACCGATCAATTTCAATCTCGCATCAGCAATCATTTCGGGAATTATTGGTCAACCCAAATCCCGTATGATTTTATCACGACAACGAACAACTATAGTATTTTTGTTAATAATTACTGTGAAAAAGTAGGAGCATTTTTCGAGCTAGAGGTACGCGATGACCAAGATGAAGTGATTTTTTACAATAAATTTGAGATTCCAGTTAAACACGGAGATAACAAATGGTTTAAATTTGAGCTATACAAGCTTGATAATCAGGTGTTTTTTAATGAAAGGCTGAATCGAGCAAAACGAAATCCATTTAACATCGCTGCATCATTTTAATATATTGGCATTATATTTGGAATGTGTGACACAAAAAATCAATATTCCATGAAATTTCTACGAAACATTGCCATTTACTGTTTGATTTTTATTGGTTCGAGTGCATATGCCGACCACTTTGTGGGTTATGATATGGCTTTGGTGAATATTAAAAATCCAAATGGAACTCCTACTGATACCTATAAATGGGTAATGAAAATTTTTAGAGATGTAAATGGTATTCCTATTCCAAATTCGGCAACATTTCAAATCTATACACCAGCAAACGTTTCTGTAGGAACATTTACTTGTACTAAAATTAACCCGCAAACTTTTTTAACCTACCCACCAGAAGAGTGCCCACCAGCACAAGCGCAATTAGCAGTAGAAGTAGGGGTTTATGAAAGTCCAATTATTAACTATTCATCTTTAAATAACACAACTGGATATTTCGTTTCGAGTAGCAGCTGTTGCAGAAATATTGGTATTGTAAATGTACCCGCACCATCATGGAGTTATGGAATTACATTTACTATGGATTTCCCAAGATTAAATGCAGGATCGCCAACACGATATAATTCATCACCAGAATTCAAAAAGAACCCACTTACCTTTTTCTGTGTAGGAAAACCTTACACTTTAAATTGGCTAGTTACAGACCCAGATGGCGATTCATTAGTATTTTCATTAGCACAACCTTTAGATGATGGTCCAGGAACAAAACCATTCGACCTTATTCCTTATGAAGCAGGGTACAATTTAAATTATAATATTATTGATGGTGTGCCTGATTTAACAATTAATCCATCGACTGGTATTATCAACTTTATCCCTACTCGTGCAGGAAAATATTTAGTAGCTTTTAAAGTAGATGAGTACCGTAAGATTTCTGGTGTACCAACTAAAATAGGATCGATACGTAGAGAATATCAATTAGAGGTGGTTGTTTGCCCAGAAGCACCTCCTGTTACAGAAGATAACAATAACCAAAAGAAAGTTATTGTAGATACCATTAATTTCCCTAATGAGTATACAATAACTTTTACATCAAGAGATACACCATTAGATTCGTTGTTCATGTATATTTTGCCGAACATTAATCCAGGTGAAAATCTTTTGAA
>CAJBVG010000137.1 GCA_903958995.1 uncultured bacterium
CTGTAGAAACCATCGTTGCTAATGCATCAAAGTACCCAGCCAAAACCGTTGTGGTTACTGGTGGTGAACCTCTACTCTATAATTTAGACTTGCTTACTCGCCGATTAAAAGAAGAAGGAATTAAAACTTTTATTGAAACTTCTGGCGCTTACCCATTATCAGGCGATTGGGATTGGATTTGTTTATCACCTAAGAAATTCAAAGGTCCGATGCCACAAATTGCACCACTTGCCGGTGAATTAAAAGTAATTGTATTCAATAAATCTGATTTCGATTGGGCTGAAGAACATGCATCCTTAGTGTCTGAGCATTGTAAATTATACTTACAACCCGAATGGAGTAAAGCAGAGCAAATGATGCCTATTATTATTGAGTTTGTAAAAGATCACCCCCGTTGGGAAGTTTCGTTGCAAACGCATAAGTTTATGAATATACCTTAATTGGTAAGGAAGTATTGAGATATTAGATATTAGAAACATTCATTTGTGCGAGTTAATATTAGTAACTATTTTACAAGATAATAATTAGTTCCGGCGCGATTTATCGCGACGATAGTAAGCATTTAATTGTCGAAGCGAGGACGCTTCGACGAACAGAATTTATTAAGCCTCATGAAAAAAACAATCCTACTCTTCTCGATATTCTTTTTGCCAATTATTTCATTCTCGCAAGATAAGTTGAGTAGCAACAATGTTCGTGCGGTGTCGGCATATAATCGTTCGAATTTGTCGTTGGGACAAAAACTATATAATACAGCTATTCGTGATTTAGAGGAGGCTTTGCGTTTTGATCCGAATTTCATAGAAGCACATTACCGTTTAGGGGATGTATATAAGAAGTTAAGTGAGTACAGAAAATCATTAAATCGATATCAATACGTTGAATCCATTAACCCTACAATTACTAAGCATTTAGGATTTGAAATTGCTGAATGTTATTTCAACTTACATCGATATGATTCTGCCTTAACTTATTTTGAAACGTATGCTCAAGTGCCCGATCTATCTGAAAATAGAAGAAAAGTACTCGATAAATATTTAGTCAATACTCGTTTTAGTGTGGAGGCAATAAAAACTCAAATACCATATGAGCCCAAAAATTTAGGTGCAGGTATTAACACCATATACCAAGAGTATTTACCAACGGTTACTGCGGATGATAGCACCATCATCTTCACTCGTCGTTCTAATCAGGAAGACTTTTATGTAAGTACAAAGGGGAATGAGAACCTTTGGATAAAAGCATTACCTCTTAGTACTGCCATTAATACTACTGGAAACGAAGGAGCTCAATGCATTTCACCCGATGGTCAATATCTATATTTTGCTGGTTGCGGAAGAGAAGATGGATTAGGGAAGTGTGATATTTACTTTTCTAAACTTGTTGGAAATAACTGGAGCAAACCACAGAACATTGGCGCACCTATTAATTCACCTTATTGGGAATCTCAACCATCGCTATCTGCAGATGGTATGCGTTTATATTTTGTGAGTGATCGTAAAGGCGGTTATGGTTCGTATGATATATATGTGTCTAGGAATTTAGGAAATGGAAAATGGTCGAACCCTGTAAACCTTGGCCCGAACATTAATTCAGCAGGTTCAGAGTTGTCACCATTTATTCATCCCGATAATCAAACTTTATATTTTTCATCAGATGGTTGGCCGGGATTCGGACAAAACGATATTTTCTATGCTAAGAAATCAGGAAAGTTTGCTTGGGAGAAGCCTGTAAATATTGGCTTTCCAATAAACACCTCACAAGAAGAAAGCAGTTTATTTATATCGAATGATGGTAAAAAAGCATACTTCGCGTCGAGTAGTTTACAAGGATTTGGTGGATTAGATTTATACTCTTTCGAATTGTACGAGAAAGCTCGTCCGAATATGGTGACTTACGTAAAAGGAAATGTATTCGATAAAAACACCGCTCAGAAATTATTTTCAACTGTAGAAATCATCGATATCAATACTGGTGATACTGTTGCACAAACAACTTCGAATGAAGCTACTGGTCAATTTTTAGCAAGTTTACCTGTAGGCAAAACCTATGCATTCAATGTATATAGAGAAGGTTACTTATTTTACTCCGATCAATTTATTTTAGAAAATAAAAAGTTTGTAGAAGCTTTTAAATTGCCTGTACCCTTATCTCCTATTACCGTTGGAGCAAAAATATCATTACGTAATATCTTCTTCGAAACCAATAGTTTTAAACTTAAAAACGAATCGAAATACGAATTAGTTAAACTTAATGAATTCCTAAAAGGAAACCCTTCTGTACGTATCGAAATATCTGGACATACCGATAATGTTGGTGCCGATTTAGCGAATCAAACCTTATCTACTAATCGTGCGAAAGCAGTTTACGATTACATGATTAAACAAGGCATAGACCCTAAACGATTAGTGTTTAAAGGGTATGGCAAAACTCAACCGATGGATGTAAATTCTACTGAAGCTGGACGAGCACGCAACCGAAGAACTGAAGTAAAAATTATTGAGTAACTAATTTCCATAGATGGAATAATATTCCTTGTTATCAAGAAATATAAATCCCTCACCTCGGTAAGCAATATTTAATCCTAATTCACTATAAATAGAACTTCCTGCATTTACGTGTATAGACGATTTTGGAGTTTGTAAAATAATATTGGAATACGGGCTGACTGAAATATTAGAGTTGTTTTCGCAAATTATTTTACCTGTGCCTCGAATTATTAATCGTGCACCGGAATCAATTCTGAACTGACTATTATTTCGAATGTATAAAGTGGCGCTATCTGATATTTCAAAAGTTGCTCCTGGCATTAGGTGTAAATTCGTATTATTATCGAAAATCATCTTCCCGTTTTTACTCACCACCATGTAAGCATTCGGTGTAACTTTGAACTCTACATTTTTCAATTGATGTAAGACATCCATTTTTTGTAGATCTTCGTCAGAACGAACCTCGTAGGTAATAAAAGGAGATATTACTAAATCGGGATTTCGATCTTTAGAAATATTGGCAAGTACAGTATTTTTCTTAACCAGTTGGTCAGATTTTACTAGTGTTTGTTTAATAACATTTACTTTTTTAACAGTATCTACACCTTTAGCAAATACTACTAGTTGAGCTATTAAGCATACACTTAACATCAACTTGCATTTGATTATTTGATTCATAACATTTCATTTAGTCTTACGAAAAAATGTTGTTGTGTTGTTGTTAATAAATCAATTAATATTTCAATGCAAAGAAAAGTAAAATCTTAGGAATAATTTATAAAATCGCTCGGCGAATCAAGACTAACTTATTCATCAAATCATCTAAATGATCGAGGTGTAGCATATTTGCTCCATCAGATTTTGCATTCTTAGGATCAGGATGAGTTTCGATAAACAAACCATCGGCACCAACAGCGATAGCTGCTTTGGCAATGGTTTCAATGAGTTCGGGTTTACCACCTGTTACTCCACTTTCTTGATTAGGTTGTTGAAGTGA
>CAJBVG010000138.1 GCA_903958995.1 uncultured bacterium
GACGGAATTAATTTTCCGAATACCATTGTAATGAACGTTGGTACCAATAATTTATATTCAGCTATAAGTTCTATACCATCGCAAGCATTAGCAACTACAGTATACTATAAAGTAAATGCTAGTGATAATATTTCTCAAATGAGCACGAGTGCTGTTCAACAATATACTGTTACAGCGGCTTCAAGTTCACAATGTGCAACAGATTTAATTTTCTCTGAATACTTAGAAGGAACATCGAACAATAAATATTTAGAAATTTATAATGGCACAGGTGCATCTATAAATTTAAGTGATTACAAAGTAAATCTTTATGCAAATGGATCAACTGCTTCATCACAAGAATTAATATTAAGTGGAACGCTTAATAATGGTGATGTTTATGTCATTAAAAATTCAGCAGCTACTTTATATACAGGAACTGCAACTCCAAGTAATGTTACTTTCTTTAATGGTGATGATGCTGTTGCGTTGTCAAAAATTTCTACTAGTCAATATATTGATATCATAGGTAGAATTGGCGAAGACCCTGGAACTGCTTGGACAGCAGGAAATATCAGTATGTTAAACCACACATTAGTTAGAAAGGCAAACGTAATACAAGGAGTAGCTACTAACCCAACATCTGGATTCCCTACATTGGGTACAGAATGGGACATCGATTCAGTAGATATTGCAACCTACCTAGGAGCACATACCATGAATTGCCCAACAGCAACTGGTAGCATAAGCACTACAGCATTTAGCACAAGTTCATTATGCAAAGGTTCTGTAATCAATGTAGCTTTTCAAGTTACAGGAGGTATCAATGCGAACAATATATACACTGCCGAATTATCGAATGCTAGTGGAAATTTTAGTAACCCAATAACAATTGGAACATTAAACTCTACAAACTTGAGCGATGTCATTACTGCAATGATACCTATGAATACCACTGCAGGTAATGGATACAGAGTTCGTGTAATTGCTAGCAATCCACAAATTACTGGTGCTGACAATGGAAGTAATTTAACCATTAATAATTTACCAATTATTGATGCTGGTCCTGATGTATTTATTTGCAAAGGTTTTGCAGCAGTATTAACCGCAACAGGTGCACAAAATTTCTATTGGGATAATGGTGCTGGCGATACAGCTACAGTTACTGTAATGCCTACAGAAACTACTTATTATGCTGTAACAGGTATTGATGCTAACGGCTGCAGTAATACTGATACCGTAATGGTTTATGTTGGAGGTACAGATGTACCAGTAGTTACACAACCGATTCCAACTTCATTACAATCAAGTATAGCAGATGGAAACCAATGGTATAAAAACAATCAGATGTTGCAAGGTGAAAACGATGCAGTTTTAAACGTTTCTTTTTCAGGAACGGGAACCTATTATACTATAGTGACTGATGTTTCAGGTTGTATAAGTGATACCTCTAATAAAGTTTATGTGTTAGTTTCTGGATTAATAACCAACAGAAATAACATCGTAAAAATATTCCCAAATCCTAATCATGGTGAATTTACAATTGATGTCAATTCAATTGAGAAAGGAACATATAAGGTAGAAATAACTAATACAATCGGGCAAGTTATTGAGCATTTCGAAATAGATAGTCAAAATATGAACACCATTAAAACTCAATTAAAACAAGGGCTTTACAATGTAGTCCTCAAGAATAATAAGAAAATATATTCCGGAGTTATTATCATAAACTAAATAAAAAAAAGCCCTGAAAATTTCAGGGCTTTTTTTTACCCCATAATTGCATACAGGATAATGGCAATCGTAATTAAAGCAGGTAATGCTTGTACGTAAAATATTTTCTTAGACGCAGTCATCGCCCCATAAATACCAGCTATACTAATACACGATAAAAAGAATAGTGCAACATTAGCTTGCCACTGAGGATCAGAAATAAGCAAACACCAAATTAATCCAGCCGCTAAAAATCCATTATACAACCCTTGATTTCCTGCTAATGTTTTCGTTGGCTTAAATAGTTCATCGGGCATCGCTCCTTTGAATGTTTTTTTTCCTAAAGTTTCCCAAGCAAACATTTCCATATATAAAATGTAAATGTGCTCTAATGCAATAAATGCAACTAATGCGGAGATGATGTAGTGAAGCATGATATTAAATTCTAAATTTTAAATTCTAAATTCTAAATAATGGTACAATAAATTTAAAATTTAAAATTTAGAATTTAGAATTTAAATATGGTATCTCGCCAAGGGAGCAACATCTTGCCCAATGAATTCGCCTTTTAAATACTTCTGGTAGCCTGCAATGGCAATCATACCGGCATTATCCGTACAATATTCAAATGCAGGAATAAAGGTATTCCAACCTTTTTTATTCGCTAAGCGCTGAAGTTCGGCACGTAATCCTGAGTTTGCAGATACCCCACCTGCTATTGCAATATCTGTTATTCCTAATTGATCAGCTGCTGCTTCTAGCTTATTTAGTAAAATACTGATGATTCTCGATTGAATTGAAGCACATAAATCGTTTAAGTTCTCGGCAACGAAATTTGGATTCGTTTTGCTTTCTTTTTGTATGAAATATAAGATTTGCGTTTTTAAACCCGAGAAACTAAAATTGAACCCCGGTATTTGTGGCTCCGTAAATTTGTACTTATTAGCATCCCCTTCTTTCGCATGTTTATCAATTAATGGCCCACCTGGATAAGGTAATCCTAACATTTTAGCCGACTTGTCAAATGCCTCACCTGCTGCATCATCAGTTGTCTCTCCCATAACTTCCATCTCGAAATAATCTTTTACCAAAACTATTTGTGTATGCCCTCCAGAAACGGTTAAGCATAAAAATGGAAAAGATGGTTTTGGAGTGTCAATAAAATGAGCCAACACGTGTGCTTGCATGTGGTTTATTTCGATTAGTGGAATAGATAAGCCCAATGCAAATGCTTTAGCAAAAGAAGTACCTACTAAAAGTGCCCCTAATAAACCTGGACCTCGAGTAAAAGCTACTGCATTGATATCATTTTTGCTTATTTTAGCGTTTTTGATAGCAGAATCAACAACAGGGATAATATTTTGTTGATGAATACGGGAAGCAATTTCAGGAATTACACCTCCATATTGTTCGTGGATAGCTTGAGTTGCCGTAACATTCGATACGATTTGGCCATCAATACAAATTGACGCAGATGTCTCATCACAAGATGATTCTATGCCTAATATGATTGTTTTTTTTAACGAATAACTCATTACTAGATTATAAAAAAGTTTGCCAAAATATCAGCCTGGGTTATCGGAAGCCTAATTAGCGCACTGCTAATTTTGTACTTCCTATTCCGAATGCCTAGTGTGCAAACCTGGGTCGCTCAACGTGCTGCAAGTTATTTATCCTCGCAATTACATACAAATATAAGACTTAAAGGTGTTGATATCGAGTTCTTCAAAACAATTGTGCTGGAAGATGTCTATATCGAAGATCAACATCGAGATACTTTATTATCAGTTCATCTTTTAAAAGTAAATATTGGACCAATACTATTAGAAAAAAATAAGTTCACTTTAAATTCTCTGAAACTTATCGACCCGGTATTTCACTTGAAAGTTTACAAAAACGAAAAACACTCCAACCTTCAATTTATACTCGATTATTTTGCCAGTGCACCAGATACTAGCACAACTGGTTTACCCCTTGATTTAAAAATCAAATCTTTGCAACTCAAAAATGCAGATTTTATTTATTCTGATGCTAATATTGTAAACGAGGTTCCTGGTGTAATCGATTACGACCATATACATGTTCGTAATTTTGATGCCGATTTTAAATCATTTGCATTATGGCAAGGAGAAATAAGATCGGAGATTAAAAAAATTAGTCTAACCGAACAATGTGGATTTAAAATTAACCAACTCTCAGGAAATTTAAAGTTTACAGATACTGAAATTGAAATAGCAAATTTACTGCTACTAACCCCACACTCCAATATACACGATTACTATTCGATGCGATTTGATTCGCTTGCTGACTTTGGTGATTACATTAACAAAGTACGTATGTATGCCGACTTTGATCAAAGTATAGTTTCGTTTAAAGATATTCGCTACTTCGCATCGGCAATTAGTAAATACACGCAAGTGATGATGCTTAATGGAAAGGTAAATGGTACGGTTGCTCATTTAAAATCAAAGAGTTTTCAATTATACACTGGTAAATCAACTAAGCTAGATGGTGAAATTTCTATCAAAGGCTTGCCCGACATTTACCACACAGACTTCTATGCTAAACTAAATCGTTTCAGCACAAACTATGATGACATTACCAGTTTACTTAGAGGAATCGATCAAGATTCATCAGCTATGGTAATTCCTGAAGAGCTCACAAATGCTGGTCAGATTGAATATGTTGGTTATTATACAGGTACTGTTTTTAACTTCAAGGTGAATGGTCAGGCTAAAACAAATATTGGAAATTTAGTAACTGATTTCCACATGGACATCATACCGAAAGTACCTACCTATGATGGAACAGTTCAAACTATTGGTTTTGATTTAGGAAAATTTTTCAATTCAACCGTTTTAGGTCCAGCATCCTTAACTGTAAAAGTAGATGGAAAAGGTTTTAACATTCACGATTTGAAAGCAACCATTGAAACTAATGTGAGTGATATCGTAGTGAATAACTACGATTACAAAAATATAATCGGTAAGGGAGATATAGCGAGTAAAACTTTCAAGGGCAATGTAAACATCAATGATAAAAACATAAAGCTGTTGTTTGATGGAAACATAGATTTCAACGATCTAGCAAATCCTGTCTTCGATTTTAAATCGGACGTGAAACATTTAGACATGTTAGCCTTAAATATTTTAAAGGATAGCATTATTATACAGAGCAAGGTGAATGTTAATTTTATCGGGAAAAATTTAGATAACATTATTGGGTCCTTAAATTTCAAAGACACTAAAATTGAATCTAGAGATAATCATGAATACACCTTTAAAGAAATTAGTATCGATTCGAAATTTGATGGGAAAGGCAAAAGTTTAAGCTTATCATCTGACTTAGTAGAATGTGGAATTAGTGGAGAATATAAACTAAGTACCATCGCTTCAGCCATTAAAAGTGTAGTGAAAATCTATTTGCCAAGTTACAACTTGGGTAAGATTTCCAAATTTGATAACCAAGATTTCAATTTTTACTTAATTGTAAATGATGCAAAACCAATCACAGATATTTTATACCCAACCTTAGAAATATCTAAAAAAGCAGAACTTCGTGGCTACCTAAATACTGAAAAAAATATATTAAGAGTAAACAGTGGTATCGATTTTATAAAATACGATTATCTAAAATTCGAAAATGTAATATTCGACGGCGAAAACGATGCAAATGTATTCGATTTTAACATTGCCAGTTCGAGAGCTTTTATCAATGACAGTATTAACATCAATAACATTGCGATTGCCAATGCTATTAAAAATGACAGTATACAATTCAATATTAAATTAGCTGATAAATATTCGCCAAATCAATTGGACTTAAATGGATTATTTACTATTAATAGTGAAAATCCAGTACTTCAATTTCTTCCATCCGAAATCTTAATAGATAGTCAGCAATGGGTATTAGAAGATAGCTTTGAAGTTGAATTTGCACGAAACAAAAAAATATATGTCAGTGACTTTGAAATTAAAAATGGAAATCAACGATTGTATGCAAGCGGTGTTATATCGAAAGATTTTGATGATCAGTTCGGTATTGATTTTCAAAATGTAAGCTTAAAGAGTTTCAATCAGGTCTTAAAAAAATACAATGTAAATATACAAGGGAATCTAAATGCTAGAACAAAAATCAATGGAGTATTAGATGAGAGTATATTGATTTCTAACTTAAACATTACTGACCTCATTTACAACAACGATACAATTGGAAATTTGCTTTTTAATAATACTTGGGACCCAAAATCGGATTTAATTAATCTGAATGGAAGTATCTATAACAAACGTCTAAAAACATTTGAAGTTGGAGGCACAGTGAGCACGAGCAGATCGAAGAATAGTTTGAATGTTGATGTAATCATGAACGAAACTGAGTTATCCGTTGTTGAGCCATTTGTAAATGAATACGTATCAAATATTAGTGGAAAAGCTACTGCTGATTTAAAAATTAGAGGCAGTTTAGACAAACCAGCAATCAATGGATATTTAACATTAAAGAATGCTTCACTGAAAGTAAACTACCTAAATGCTCAGATTAAAGCATCAGATCAAGTTCGATTATCAGAAAACAAAATCTATTTTGATAACGTACAGATTAAAGATTTTGAAGGCAACAAGGGTAATGTAAGTGGAAGTATTTCGCACGATTACTTTGATAAATTCAATTTAGACATTAAACTACAGGCCAATAATATATTGTGTTTAAATACCACATCTAAAGATAATGACTTGTATTATGGCAAAGCCTATGCAACAGGTCTATTTACTTTTAAGGGACCTATAGAAGACATAAAAATAGATATAAATGCAAAGACAGAAAGAGGCACAAAATTCTTCATTCCTTTAGATGGGACTAGTGCGGTTTCTAAACAGAACTACATTCGATTTATCAACAACGATTCTACTCTTACCAAAAAAGAAGACTACCGAATCAACTTATCAGGCATAAGCATGAACATGAATCTTCAAGTTGATGAACAATCGGAAGTGCAATTAATTATGGATCCTGTTTCAGGAGAAATCATAAAAGGAACAGGGAATGCAGAATTACGTTTAGTAATTAACTCACTTGGAAACTTTGAGATGTATGGCATTTATGAAATTGCACAAGGTGAATATAATTTCACTTTACAAAATTTAATCAATAAGAAATTTAAAGTTGATAAAGGGGGAACCATACGTTGGAATGGAGATCCACTTAAAGCAAAAATTAATTTAACGGCCGTTTATGAGACTCGCCCACAAATTTTACCATTAATACTTTCTGCAAGTCCGAGTGATACGAACACGTATGCTTCTACACAACGAGTAAAAACGGAGTGTGTTTTGAATATGAAAAATGATTTAATGTCGCCAGATATAAATTTTGGAATACGATTCCCGGAAGACCAAAGTTTAACAACAAAAGTTGGAGGATATTTAGCGAATGTCGATAACTTAAACAACCAAGTAGCAAGCTTATTGGTGTTCGGGCGATTTAGTAATACTGGTAGTACAAATAATAGTTTCGTACCAACAACTGGATTTTTAACTGCACAACTTTCTAGTTTAGTTTCTACAAAAAATTTCGACTTGAATTTGGCGAATGGTGTTGGAGGCTCTTTACGTTTGTTTAATGATCGTATTACAATTGATGGAACTATCAATACAGCATCAAGTTCTACAAGTACAACAACAACGCAAACCGCTACAGCCAGTGCTATTACAGGCGACGTTAACATTGAATATAAAATCAGTAAAGACGGGCGATTCAAAGCAAAAGGGTTCCAACGAAATGACAATAGTTCGGATGTATTAAAACGTGGAACGAATCAATTGGAACAAGGCGTAGGCTTATTCTATCGAATAGAATTCGACACCTTCGGCGAACTTTACCGTAAACTTTTCAAAAAGCAATCTAAATAATTTAAAACTTAGAATTTAGAATTAAGTGCTATTTTCCTTTCAAAATAGCATGCCCCATCTTATCTCTCTTTGTCATGAGATAACCTTGATTATGAACATTCGCAGCAACTTCAATTGAAATGTTCTCAACGATTTCTAATCCATATCCAATTATACCTGCACGCTTAGTAGGATTATTCGACATCAATCGCATTTTAGTAATGCCTAAGTCGCGAATAATTTGAGCACCAATACCATAATCACGTTGATCCATTTTGAAACCTAATTTTAGATTAGCTTCAACAGTATCAAAACCTTGTTCTTGTAAACGGTATGCTTTTAATTTATTTACTAGCCCAATGCCTCTACCCTCTTGATTCATATAGATGATACAGCCTTTCCCTTCTTTTTCGATCATCTCCATGGCTTTGTGTAATTGTGGCCCGCAATCGCAACGGCATGATCCAAAAATATCACCAGTCATACATGAAGAATGCACACGAACCATAATAGATTCATCTTTTTCCCAAGTACCTTTAATAATGGCTAAATGATTTTCACCAGTATCAATTTGAGTATAAGCAATCATATCAAAATCGCCCCATTCGGTTGGGAGCTTAACGGTTACTTCTTTTTTAATTAATGATTCGTGTTTTAAACGATATTCAATTAAGTCTTTTATGCAAATTAATTTCAAATCAAATTTCTTCGCTATAATTTCTAAGTCCGGCAATCTAGCCATCTCACCATCTTCACGAATAATTTCTACTATTAAACCAGCTTCTTCAAAACCCGATAAGCGAGCTAAATCAACTGCAGCTTCTGTATGTCCAGCTCTGCGAAGAACTCCACCCTCTTTAGCCATTAATGGAAATATATGTCCTGGTCGACCAAAATCTTCAGGTTTCATTGCTGGGTCTGTTAAAGCCAAAACTGTTTTTGAGCGATCTGTAGCCGATATACCAGTTGTACAACCGTGACCAAGTAAATCGACAGAAATGGTGAAATTAGTTTCGTGGGAGGCTGTATTTTTACCTACCATCAAATCTAAATTCAATTCCTCACAACGAGTGTGAGTAATAGGAGCACATATTAAACCCTTGCCATGGGTTGCCATAAAATTGATCATTTCTGGCGTAGCATTATGAGCAGCGGTTAAAAAGTCGCCTTCATTCTCACGGTCTTCATCATCAACTACGATAACACATTTACCGAGTTTAATGTCTTCTATGGCTTCTTCTATGGTATTGAATTTCATTCTAATTTATTTTGAGATAGTCTTTTTGATTAAGGATGATAAGGCAGCATTACTACTCTCCCATCCATAATTATTAATAACAAATTCGTGTCCTTTGTTTGCCAAAATTGAAGATTTTAATTCATCTTTCAATAATATTTTAACATGATTTGCATATTCTTCAGGAGATTCACCTATTAACACTTCAGTATTCACACCCGCATTTAGGGAATTATTGGCTAATTCTGAAGTAATGCAAGGTAGTTTCATAGCCATTGCCTCTAATAGTTTATTCTGAAGTCCGGTACCTATTTGCATAGGAGCAATGAAAATTCTGGATTCATTATAACAATTGCGTATATCATCAACCCAACCACTAACAAATACATGAGCTGAAGCCAATGCTTTAACTTGTGGGTGAGGATTTGCCCCTGCGATAAGAAGTTTAATGTTTGGAAATTCAGTTCTTAATAAAGGAATGATATTCTTTGCAATAAAAGTAGCAGCTTCTACATTCGGAGGATAATTCATATTTCCAGAGAACAGCAAGTCGAATTTCTTCTCCGAAGTTTTTTGCTGAAAGAATTCGGTATCGATTCCGTTTGGTATAATTTTTATTTCGTTTCGTTTAGAGTGATTTATGAAATTCCGATCTTGAGTTGAAATGATGGAATGAGCATCAAAGTAATCATATATATCTGCTTCGTATCGTTTTAATCGTTGGAATTCCATGTTGAAAATCCATCTTAAAAAGAAATACTGCTTTTCAATTCTCCGCTCTATACCTACCGAGAAAGCATCCATGTAATCGAGCAATTTCGGCATCGGCAAATTCTTCACATACTCTGATGTTCGTATTAAATGAGAATAAACAAAATCGGGTTGAGTAGCATTAATGATTTCATCCAATTGTTTTTGACAATCTTTCGAATAAAAATAAGATACTTGAAACGGAAGCTTAGAGAAAAAACCAAACATCAATTGAAATGCTGTTTTCCATTTAGGTATTTTCAAAATGTGTAATTGGCTACAGTGTTTTTGAACTTCCTGAATTGAAGCATCGGTACTACCGTCTGTATCAATAGCGCAAACAATTACTTCATGCTCTTTATTCAAATGCTTTATTTGATTAAAGATCCTAAGCTTGTCTCCTTTTTCTAAAGGAAATGGTACTCGAGAAGTAATGACTAATACCTTCATTTTTTTGATGATAACTCTTGAAAGAAGGAAATGTATTTATGAGTAACTGATTTGTTTTCGTATTTCAGATGTGCAAGTTTTACGGCATTCTTCGCGATAAGCATTCGTTCGTTTTCATTCGATAAATAATGTTTTATTAAACGAACCCATTCCGATGGTTGATCGGCAATAACCATATCTACACCATCTGTATATTCAACTCCTTCTGCACCTATCGTTGTGCTAATGATGCATTTTTCTGCGGCTAAACCTTCAATTATTTTCACACGCATACCACCACCAGACAAAAGTGGAACTAACATCAATTGATATGATTTTTTAAATAATTCTGCATCGTCAACAAAGCCATGCACAAACACGTTTTTCTTCTGAAGTTTCATCAACCAATCTGGAGTTGATTTTCCTGCAATATGTAATTCTATTTCTGGATGTTGACGATGGAGTTCTTCCCACACCTCATTGAAAAACCAATGTAATCCTTCTATGTTTGGAGCCCAATCTAAAGCTGATAAACTAAAAATGGTGTTTGGCTTTTCAACCACATCATAAACTTTATCATATTTACCAAGCATCATTCCTACTGGTACTACTTCTATTGGTGTATTTACACCCATCTCTCTTAAACGATTTTTATCTTGTTCTGTAATGGCTGCAATACCGTCGGCTTTATTGTAATAATACTTTTCAAATACTTTTAATCGCTTTGCTAGGTTTGCATAAAACCATTTCTTCAAGGGGTTTTTCTCATTGAATGATAAACGCTCCCATATTACATATTCAATATTATGTGCTCTAACAATTATGGGTTGATCTGAATGCTTTTTTATTTCATCAATATAATAAGCAACGAAAGTACCTTCTACCTGAATATAATCATATTGATTTTGCTGAAGCAGTTTCACTAATGTATTTATTACATCATTAGAAATAAAACGTTCAACATTGTATGGTATTTTTTTGAACAATAAATTGATGAACAGTTTTAATGGTGAAATTGAAGTGTCGACGAATACATCATACTGATTAACGATACCAGACATTGCATTAGCTGGCTGCGAATGCTTGGGAGTATTAATAGATAATAGATCAATTTCACATCCATTCTCTACTAAACCTTTAGTAATTGAATAAATACCGATAGCACCCCCATCCGTTGGAGGATATGGCACACGATATGTCAACTGAAGGACCTTCATTTTATAGGCAGTTGTTCACTGCAACTAATATTTGATTTGGAGATAAATCTTTCATACACGATTCACCGAATTTACATGAACCCATAAAATAACATTCACATTGTTTTGATGGTGAGATAATTTCACCCCTTCCATACAATTCAAATTCATAAGGATTAAAGATATTATTCATTAATACCATTTTCTTTTGAAGAGCAACCGTTATATGCATGGCCATGGTTACTTGTGTAACCACTACATCCATTTTGTACACTAAATTTATAAATTGAGGAAGACTGAAGTAACCGAAATAAGTTGCACCAGTAGCTTTGGCTAACATTTCATTTTTTGAATGTTCTTGTTCGCCACCTAAAAGTACCGGTTCGTAACCTTGGTTTTGTAGTAGTTTAATTAATTCAATCCAATGTTCGTTCGGCCACAAACGAGTAGTCCAACGATCACCACATCCTGTGTTTAGACCGATTTGTTTTTTTGTAGAATCTAAATTCCATTGGAAGTTTTTGTCGTCGTGATTATCGAAAACATATTCTTCCCCTTGAAATTCCCAACCCACCATTTCAAAAATTTCTTTTACATACGACTTCTGATTTAGTTTACTAACATCATCAAAAAGTCCTGTACTGAATTTATGTTCAGCTAATTGATTAGCTGGATAAGCTGTTCCGTTTTTTAAGGTATAACCAAATTTCTCTTTCGCTGTAATATCTAGAGATAATGCACATGCATCTTTATCTTTATCTAAATTATAAAGGATGTCGTACTCAGTATGTTTAACATAAAGTACTGAAGCAAAATCATACTTTAGAATTTCATCAATTTCTCCACTTGGTAAAATAGAAGGAGTGTGAGTAATCCAGGTGATTTTAGAATTTGGGTATTCAGATCTTATTTTTCTTAAAAGTGGAGTAGTACGAATAACATCACCAATAGCACCTAGCTTAATGATAAGGATTCGTTTGCTAATAGGTTGATAAACGGGGCAATCTTCACAATGGTAACCAAATTTTTTATGAGGCTTACAAGGTAAGTCGCCTTTAAAATGAATACAATCAAAATTCACTTTTACGTTCCCGATTTCTTCCATACTATATTGAAATTTCCGATTTTAAAATCGGCTAAAATTACGATTTTATTTAGATTTCTTCTTGAATAATTTCCTGAAAAAGTTCGAATAAACATCCAAATCGAGTAATGTAGAATCTAAGCTAGCCTTCCTTGTGATAAATATCCCTATAGGAGTTAAAATAAAGCTCGCCATCCACATTCCTTGCCAAACGGGCACAACATCCTGCCTTGCCATTTTTTCACCTGTTATAGAGAGGATATGAAAGAATATGAAAAAGAATATCGAAATAACGATTGGCATACCTAATCCACCTTTACGAATAATAGCACCTAAAGGGGCTCCAATAAAGAATAGGATCATGCAAGCAAAAGGTAAAGTAAACTTACGATGAGTTTCGATAAGGTGTCGTCGTATTTTTTCAGACATAGCATCTTGATCTTTCTTTGCTGTTTCCGTATAGCTCGCTACATTACGTATTGTAGAAAAAGCTCTACTAATAATCATAGTTCGATCAGACTGTTTAAAATTCTTGATAATATTAGTATCGAGAGTTCTCTTCACAGAAGTAACAGAGCTATCTAAGCGAAAGCTTTTGTTCATATTGGTGTACAACGCGTAGTTCTGATGAAAGAATGCTTTATCGCGAACTAAACGCTCGGATAATGAATCTTCATAAAATTTTAGTTGCTTAAGATTAAGCATGGTATAGTGATCTTTAAAAAGATTCTCGTCGGTACGGTTAAGTTGGAAAGTTGAAAGATCAAATTTCACTTCGTGTTCATGAAACTTTACACGCGTTAATTGTTTTCTATTGTTAAGGGTTCCAGGCGATCCTGTTTCTTCATAGCTAATACCATTATAAAGCATGATGACTAAGTAGCGATCGTTTTCAGATTTTAACATTTTCCCACTATCGGCAAGTAATACATTCATATTACCATTATTCGCTGTGTGGTTATAGATTACGATATTTTTCAATGTAGATCCATCATCACCTTTTTCAGCTACACGAATACTGTACCCATCAATACCATTGTAAAACTCACCAGGCTTAATAGCTAGTGAAGGCTTTTGATTTCGAACATCCCACATGAGGGCGCCCATTTTCAAATTGGCGTATGGCATTACAATATTGGAGAAGAAAAAAGCGCCAATACTTATTATGAATACAATGGTGATTAAAGGCATCATTATTCTTCTCAAAGAAATGCCTGAAGATTTTAGAGCAACCAATTCATAGTGTTCCCCTAAATTTCCGAATGTCATGATGGAGGATAATAGAATTGCTAATGGCAGGGCCATTGGGACTAGTGTAGAAGAAGCATACATCAGTAATTGTAATACGACGTACCACTCTAAACCTTTACCTACAAGATCATCAATGTATTTAAAAAGGAATTGCATCAATAAAATAAATAATGCAATAAAGAAAGTAAGTATAAAAGGTCCAATAAACGAACCGATAATTAGTTTATGAACCTTTTTAATTTGGAAAAACATATTATGCTCCTAGTACATGGATTAAATCATCAACTTGATTATGCCATATCATTCGTTTATCTTCTAATTCAGATTCAATTGCAAAATCTGTTACAGAAAGAGCAACATCACCAGTAAGTTCATCTTGTAAGATTTCAAATTCTAAAAAAGTAGCTTCATCTTCTTCCCATTTAAAACGAACTAATTTATTTTCACGATTTGCGACCATTTTAGCGCGCAAGATCTCATTATCCCAAATAAAATGGTAAGAACCATCCTTATATACTACATCATCAGCAAACCATTCTGCTAAACCGTTTGGCGAGCTTAAATAGTTGAAAAGTATTTTAGGTGAGGACTTTAAGCCGAATTCCATTGTGATTTTCTGCTTGCTATTTTCTTTCTTCTTCATTAAATCGTGCTTAATGTTAATAATATTATCAATGATTTTTTTAAAGAAAAACAATTTCTTCTATATTTGCAAACCAAATAAAAATGGCGGGGTAGCTCAGATGGTTAGAGCGCAGGATTCATAACCCTGAGGTCGGCAGTTCGATTCTGCTCCCCGCTACTCTAGAGCAACACGTATGTGTTGCTTTTTTTGTTTTATACCCTTTGCATTTTATAAAAAGCAAATTGAATTTCTTCGGGGGTAATATAACTAATAGTATTGAGTTGTGAGTTATGAGTTGTGAGTTATCTGATTGTAGCTGGTAACTGGTAGTTGGTAACTGGTAGCTGGTAAAAAATGGGACAAAAAAAAGCCCCGGCGTATTGCTACTCGGGGCTTGTAATAAAAATTGGCGATGACCTACTCTCCCACCTTTTACGGCAGTACCATCGGCGCTGAGGGGCTTAACTTCTCTGTTCGGAATGGGAAGAGGTGGACACCCTCGC
>CAJBVG010000139.1 GCA_903958995.1 uncultured bacterium
GGCAATTCCCTATTAATAAAATTTTCTCGATAATTTATATAGGAATTCAAGCTCCATTTAGAATTATTAATGTGGTTTACATCCAGCTGAACTCTACCGTAAACACTAGTGTTTCGTAAATTATTAAGATTGGAAATGTTTGAATTTATTCCCGTAGTTATTCTACCTCGAACATACTGATCTTTCTCCTGTCTAGGTTTTGAAATCTTCACCTCTTTTTTAATTTCTTCTTTAGGAGCAATAACTTGGGGTATATTTTCTTTTTTTATTTCTAGTGGTGTACTTACAGAAATAGTTTTTTTAGAAAATACAGCCAGATCTTTATTGATTAATATTTTGCCAATTAGAGTGGTAACACAAGAAATAGATGACTTCGCTGTAACTAGTAAATAAGGTGAATATTTTCCTGCATTTTCAATATATAAAGTATCTCCAATGCTAATAGATTCGGTACTTACAAAGCGAACATATACATTGGTAGCATTGTTAAATGATATTGAACCTTTAGTATATTCAAATAGCGATTGACTATGAGAATATTGATTCAATAGCAAGAAACAAAATATTAAAAAAACTACTTTACGCTTCAATTCAATTGGTATTATTCTATTTCTATTTATTCAGATCCTTTAGGGTGACAAGCATAACAAGCTGCGCTTGAAAATACGTAACCACTAACATCATCATGATCTTTAGCTAAACTTGATGCATTACTATGCTCATGACAAGTAATGCAACTAAATGCTTTATAATTATTTGGTGTTGTATGACAATCGGTACAGCTATTCCACTCCCCTTTATGTTTACCAGAATTGATAGGGAAAAACAAAGCATCATGCTGAACAGTAGCTGTAGCAGCCCATCCTGGAGCTGTAGTATGGCAACTTATACAGTTGGTACCAAAACCATTTGTAACGTGGTTTGGAGAGGTAACACCATTGTAATCATTCAAATGACACGATACACATTCTGAAATTGTAGCTGGGAAATTATCTGTTTTATGACAAGCTTTACAATCAACAATATTATGTCCGAGTGTTAATGCAAATGAATTATGATAGCCAGACACTTTCCAATCTACTGGTGAACTGGAATGACATTGAGTACAATTGGTACTAAAACCAGAAGCTGAATGTGGAGGTAGTGTTGTACTATTGAAATTGTTTTGATGACACGATACACATTCTGAACTTGTAGCTAGGAAATTATCTGTTTTATGGCAAGCTTTACAATCTACAATATTATGTTCGAGTGTTAATGCAAATTCATTATGATAACCTGATACTTTCCAATCTACTGGTGTACTGGAATGGCACTGAGTACAATTGGTACTAAAACCAGAAGCAGAATGTGGAGGTAAAGTAGTTGTATTGAAATTATTTTGATGACAGCTTACACATTCTTTTGAAATATCATTAAAATTTGAATTCTTATGACAAGTGGTACATGATGAAACATTATGACCGAAAGTTAATGGAAAAGTACTATGAAACCCCGCAATACTCCATGTTTGAGGAGATGATGAATGGCATTGGACACAATTCGTAGAAAAACCAGTAGCTGTGTGTGATGGAGCTGTTGTATTGTTAAATGTTGTTTGATGGCAAGAAACACATTCTGTAGAAAGTGCTGTGAAATTACCAGAAGTATGACATGATTTACAATCAGGCACATCATGTCCTAAAACCAATGGGAACGAAGTATGGAAACCTGCTGTTCCCCATTCGCTAATATTTGGATCGTGGCATGTAATGCAATCAGTAGAAAATCCTGCTTTAGTATGATTAGGTTGTAAGGTATTTGTAAAATTAGTTTGATGGCAAGCGATGCAGTCATTACCTATTCTATCCCATCTTAAATTAGTTTCTGATTTATGGCAATCAACACAAGCTAGAGATTTGTGAACTCCTACTATTGGAAAACCATTTTGTTGATGTAATTCCGGTATATTATCCACTAACCAGCTATTGGTATTATGACATCTAACACAATCGTTTCCAACAGACATACCGTGTACATCGGCATGGCATGATGCACAAGTGCTTTTCGCTTCAGTAAATACAAGTGCTTTGTGACAAGATTTGCAATCAGCCTTTTTATGCATACCATCCAATATAAATCCAGTTGCATTATGGTCAAATTGAAATTGTTGCATGTCAATAGTCCAACTAGTAGAATTATGACATTTTTTACAATCCTCTTTAAAATCTACACCATGCACAGTAGATGTTTGCGCAAAGGATTGAAAGGAAATAAATAATATTAAGAATGACAGTCTATACATCTTAGTTTATTTAATTTATAAATTCTAGTTTCTTTATTGTTTATCAATTGAACATCTTTATGGCAAGCATTACAGGTTAAACTAACATGTTTACCATCTAATGGAAATTTAGTTTTTGAATGATCAAAATTGTTTGTTTGCCAATTAATACTGGATTTATGGCATTCTATACAATTTGTTACACCGTTAGTCTCAAATTGTGTACCATGAATATTATCATGGCATTGTACACATTGATTTGTTAAACCTTTGAACTTTTGTGTGACAACTTGTGTCTTATCATCCTTTTTAAAATGGCAATCTTTACAAGTAGCTGTAGCATGTTTCCCTTCTAGTTTCCATCCTGTAGCGGTATGATCAAATGAAATGCGTGACCATAATTCTGTTGAGTGACATTTTTTACAATCATTCTTAGGATAATACTGTTCACTAATTTTACCAATATGTACATCTTTATGGCAATCTACACAATTGTTTTCCGAAAATTTAAACTTCCATTTCTCTTCACTTTTATGACAAGAAATACAAGCGGTTGCAACATGCGAACCGTCTAATTGAAAATCCGATTTGATATGTTTATCAATAGTATACGTAGTAAACGTAAAAGGGTTCTCTAAGGTATGACACTCTTTACAATCGGGACTAACTCCATTTTTTACAAAATCACCATTATGGAAATCTTTGTGGCAATTTTTACATTGAGTAAAGTTAATCGGGTTTGTAAAACTATTTCCTTTATGACAAAGTTTACAATCTACACCAATATGTTTACCTGTTAATGGGTAATCGGTAGCATTATGGTTAAACGACCCGTTCGCTAAATTGGGTTGCTTAAATGAATTCTCGTTATGGCATTTCAAACAATTAATACCGAATTTTCCATTATGAACATCCTTATGGCAAGAAACACAAGAACTAAAGTTAAGTCCATTAAATGCTTGGTATTCCACACCATTTTTAGTGCTCTTTTTATGGCATTCAATACATTCTTGTTGTTGATGTGCGCCTTTTAATTTAAATTTTGATTTATTGTGATCAAAACCATTTGCAGGTCTGAATTTCGTTAGGTTATGGCAACTTGCGCATTTATCGCCTAATGTATTTTGATGATAATCTTTGTGGCAACTTTTACAATTGCGTTGTAATCCTAAAAATGTATCTATTCTTTTTTTAATGTTATTATCCTTAATGTTTGAAGGCTTATGGCAATCTTTACATTCAATTTTAGAATGTGCACCTTCCAATTTATATCCCGTAGCATTATGATCAAATTTCTTTTGATCAAAACGAATCATATCGAATTTCTCTCCATGATGGTCGTTATGGCATTCCACACAATTTTTATTCTTTACACTTGCAGATATATGGAATCCTCTTTTTTGTGTTACTAATGATTGTATTTCTTTATGGCAGTCTAAGCATTTCTTGTTGGTCACTGCTTTCCCAATGGTATGGCATTGTGTACAGTTTGCTATGCCTTCTAAATGAGCATGTGCCTTAGCCAATGGCCCAGGTGAGATTTGAGCAAACGATAAGCTAATAACGTTTAAAGATAAGAACAGTAGCGATATGTATTTAAAGTACCTCAATGTTTTTTAACTATTTGTCCAAATTTCTTTGTTATTTCAATTCCTGCCTGTTGTAAAAACTGAGAAGGTAATTCACCACCAATAAAAATATAAACCAAATCATTTGGAATAACCATTCCTTCAGAATCATCTGTTTTTAATAGTACATCCGATTTATTGATTGAAATAATTTCAGAATTAAAATATACTTTCAATTTGTTCTCTTGTATTGCTTTTTCAATGTTTACGGTATTCTTCGCTTTAATTCTAGCAAATTGTTCTTTACGATAAGATAGAATGACTTCATTATTGTCCATTAGCAACATGGCCGATTCTACAGCAGAATCACCACCACCAACTACAATTATTTTTTTCCCTTCAATTCGTTCAGGTTCTAATAAACGATAAGCAACTTTAGTACTTTCTTCACCAATTACGCCTAATTTCCGAGGAGAGCCTCTGCGTCCAATCGCAATGAGAACATGATTGGCAATGAATTCTCTACCATCTAAGGATTTCAATTTAAAAGTATCATCAACAAGCGGAACGATGCTTTCTATTTTCGTATTCTCTATAATTGAAATATCATTTTTGCCCAAAGCATCTTTCCAAATTTTCAATAATTCTTCTTTCGATGTATCAAATAATTTGATCTTACCATATAAAGGTAAATCCATTGGATTCGTCATTACCACTTTTGTTCTTGGAAAGGTAAATACTGTTCCTCCGAGCGAATCTTGTTCTAGAGTAATAAAGTTTAAGCCTAATTTTTTCGCTTCTAAACTACCAGAAATACCTGCAGGGCCGGCACCAATTATAGCAACATCAATAACGCCTACCTTTGGTGATTTACCTGACTTAGCAATATTCTGAATAGCCACCATACCTTGCTCAACACTATTTTTGATAAGACCCATACCACCTAACTCACCAGCAATGTATAAGCCTTTTATATTCGTTTCATAGGTTTGATTAACGTGAGGTAATTCCACACCTCTTTTTTCGGTTCCAATACGCAATGAAATTGCTTCAACTGGGCAAGCATGAAAACAAGCACCATGACCAATGCAATTAGTGGCATTGATTACCGTTGCTTTACCGTTTACTATTCCTAATATATCGTGTTCCGGACAAGCAGTTATACAAGCACCACTTCCAATACATATGTTTAAGTCGATAAATGGATGTAAAGATAAAGGTTCAAATCGCCCTTCTTGTCTAGCTACTTCTATCTTATCAAGAGTAATTTTAGATTCTGCCTTCCCTTTCCGAATGTATAACCAAACTATTAATAAGCAGAACAAGCTTGTAATCGCGTATATAATAATAGATTCTAATCCCATGACCTAAAATATCCAAGTGTAACCAAAAGTTACGGTAACAATAACATGAATAGTAACAATAACTAACATTATTAATGCAAATGGCATATGTGCTACATGCCAATATTTAAATAATTTTTGCATCAATAATAATCGCTCAATTCTACTCGATAATGATATTTCTTGACGAACTAATTGTATAATAGACTTCTTATCTACTTTATTTACTTTAGCATTGGTAAGCTTTTTTCTAATATTTCTTACTTGTTTCTTTTTATAGATATATCCCCTAATTCCCCAATTATACTTACGCTCATCATTTAAAATAATATCAGATATTGAAATTCCAAGATGCTCGTAAGATTTTAATGTTTCCAATAAATTTTCGTGCGTGTTTTTCACTTCAGAAAGTGTTAATTCTCTAC